>JAEZAU010000057.1 GCA_023430325.1 Bacteroidota bacterium
CCGATCATGGATGCTTCATCCACAATGAAAAGGGCGCCTTTGTCCTTGTGCGCTGAAACGCTGGCACCAAAGCTGAATTCATCGTCTCCACTGATCCGGTAGATCCGCCGGTGGATCGTGCTGGCGAAATGGCGCGCATATGCACTGAGCACTTTGGCCGCACGGCCTGTAGGGGCCATGAGCACGACGGGCCGTTTTTCCGCCGAGAGCACTTTCACCAGTGCCCCTACAAGCGAAGTTTTCCCCGTACCTGCATATCCTTTCAGTACCAGCGTGGCGTGTTCACGATCGGTGGCCATGAGGCGCTCCAGGGCATCGGCTGCGCGGCGCTGGCCTTCGGTGGGTTCGTGGCCCAGGGCGGTGAGCAATCGATCGGCGAGGCCTTTCACGAAGCGGGAATGGATCGGGGACCGGGAGGATCCAGTTGGGCAAGGACCCTTGCGGGGGTGAAATTACTCTATACTTTTGGGCGCCTCCGGTAGAGCCGGGCTCCTGAAGATGAAGATATCCAGCTACATTTTCCCAACGATCTTGATCATCCTGGGCGGCGGGCTGCTCGTAATAGCGGCCATGCAAGGGCAGAACACATGGGTCATGCTCGGTGCCGGGCTTACCCTGGTGGCCGGGCTCATCTCGCTGCTGCTGGTGATGGGTGTCATCAGCCGGTCAGCAGGCATGGCGATCGGTGTGGTCTTCCTTCTGCTCTCAGCATACCTGGGCTGGCGCAACTATCGATCCATCGTAGAGGTGCTTGAGTTCACGGAAAGGAAGAAGGAGAACGATCGCCAGGTGATACAGGGGCTGAAGGATATCCGTACCGCCCAGGTCGGCTTCCGCCAGGCCCATGGCAATTATACCAATGACATGAACGCGCTTCGGGATTTCGTGCGTTCGGGTAAGATCCCCATGGTGCGCGCCATAGGTCAGGTACCCGATACATTGACCGAAGCACAAGCGCTCGAAATGGGGATCATTGTGCGGGATACACTTCCGGTCCCCGCGTTGGATTCGCTCTTCAGGACATCGCAAGCCACGGAAGGAAGGGTCTATGCCTTCGATCCCGAACGATTCGGCATTCAACCTGTCGCCAATGAGCCTTACATCCTGCGTGCGAACATGATCCAAAGCAGCGGACGTAATGTGCCTGTGTTCATTGCCAAGGATCCCAAGCCCATGGTGGCCGGCGATACCCTGATGGTGGGCAGCTTGGAGAAGGCCACCACCGCGGGTAACTGGAGCGGCGAATAGCCCATGGAACGCGGGAGCTACAGGGCATCCCGGTATGAGCCTGCGCAGGCGCAGGTCTATCACCTCAGTCTACTCACCGGGCAGGGCATCTCGGCCTGGGCTGCACACGAGAAGTTGACTGGAAAGGTGGTCGCTCTGGGCTGGGCGGGTGGCAACGATGCATTGATGGATAGACTGCTTCCGCAACGGCCGGGCTCCATTTCATTCGTTTCGCTGCCTGAATGGAGCACTTTGGTGCCGGATGGTGCGCTCGCCCCAGGCAGTGAAGCGAAACATCTGGCATTGGTCTTTGGCGGAGCTCCCAGTGGCGCCATGCGCGATGAGCCTGTGCGAAGCCTGGGCGCCACTTGCATCTACGTGCATAATGACATCGCCGAACGCGCCGTGCTGGACAAGTATCCCAATGCGCGCCCTCTCCCCATGCAGAACCTGATGGTACGAGGCGCCCTGGCACGGTGCGGCACCGATCCGATCGCGTTGATCCATCGCGGTGCCGATCAACTCGCCGTCACCATCGCCTGGAAGCACCAGATCCTGCTCAGCAACACGTTCCCGATCAAGTCGGCCAATGACATGCTGTATTTCGCGCTGCTGGCGGCCGAACAAACAGGTTACAAGGCCGGTGATATCGCGTTGCGCTACAGTGGCACACATCTCAACAACGGTGAACGTGAATTGCTGAACAGGTATTTCAAGGACAGTACACCGGCGGGCATTCCGCTTTGGCCGGATCTCGTGGAGAACGAAAAAGCTCCACTTTATCGATTCTTCGCGGTGTTGGAGCAGTTCGCATGCGTATAGTCGGCGGTAAATACCGCAACCGGCGCCTGCATCCACCCAAGGAAATGGAGGCGCGGCCCACTACGGATTACGCGAAGGAAGGACTCTTCAACGTGCTGCATCATAGCGTTGCCCTGGAAGGCATCCGGGTCTTGGACCTGTTCGCCGGCACTGGGAACATCTCGCTGGAATTCCTCTCTCGCGGCGCACGTGAAGTGATCTCCGTAGAACATGACCGAAAACTCTTCGAGTTCATGCAGCGCACTGCCCGCGAGTTCGGCGAGAACGGCTGGCGCATGGTAAAATGCGATGTGTTCCCTTTCCTGAACGCGCATCGCGGCAAGTACGACATCGTCTTCGCCGATCCGCCGTTCCACATGGAAGGCATTGAGCGCATACCGGCACTCGTGCGGCAGAACGAATTGTTGGAAACCGATGGCTTGTTGATCGTAGAGCACGAGGACCGTGTGGATCTCAGCAGACTGCCCGATTATCAACGCACGCGCAAGTACGGCCTTGTCCATTTCAGCTTCTTCGGAGCGCCGGAGCAAGTGTAATTCGCTTTTTGGGCGTGCCCCTGCGGGTCAGGCTATCCGCTGTACTCCTCGCTGCGAAGATCTCCCCTCTCCCTCCGGAGAGGGGGAAAGGGGGTGAGGTGGGTCTTTCCGCTTCTATCCTTCACGCGAGATCCATCATCCCGCATAGTCCTTATGTCTCGGCTAATTGTGGTTCAACATCCAGGGTATGCCGTACCTATCGATGACCATCCCGAAACGTGCTCCCCAGAAAGTCTCTTCCAGCGGCATCGTCACCTTCCCACCATCAGCGAAGGCATTGAAGATCCTAGTCTGTTGATCGGCATTCTTCAGATCGAGGCTTAGTGTGATGTTTCCGGCTTTTACATCATCGCCGGGCATGGCATCGGACGCCATGAAATACATATCGCCACTGCGGAATTGCGCGTGCAGCACACGGTCCTTCAGCACTTCGGGGATCTCACCGGGCGCCTCCCCGAAACGCTGCATGATCTGGAATTCACCGCCGAGATGTTTGGCGTAGAAGCGCAGGGCTTCTTCGCAGGTGGCGTCGAAGGAGAGGTAGGGCGTGAGGTGCATGCCCTGAAGTTACTTCAGATGAAGATCAGTTCATCGGCCAGATCGGCGGGGACGGGGAGTTCTTGGTAGGTGAGCTTGGACACAGCTATTGTTCATCATAGGGAGTGAACAATATATCATATCCATATGGTTTTTCTTTCGGAGGGTTGACTGGATCAGTTGTGTAAACCTCAATTCGGCCATCAATAGAGAATCCAATCTGCTCACTTACATATTGCATCATGTCTATGGCTTCATCATTTGACACGGCCCATGCTTTCATTGATATCCAAGCACGGCCTTTCCGACATTCAAAACCATCCTTCAACTCTCCCACAATACCATCAGCCAATATGGTATAATGAGAAAAAGGAGTGGTCAACTTCCCATACCTCAGCTTTAGTTTCCAATTTTCGTCCTTCATGTGGTCGGGAAAGATATATTGAACGTAGTGTAGCTATTCATTGGCTGCGAGTTCAACAAACTCCACCCGCAACTCCTGCACCCCCGCCAGGCTAACCACATGCTCCTCCCCAAGCCGCCAGGTTTTCACCACATATTCCTGCGCCGCATCGGCCACGAAGGCTTCGTGCATGATGCGCATGGTGTTGCAGCTGTCATGCACCTCTAGCACCCGCAGATCATCCATGATGCCCACGCCGCTGGCCTTCAGCACCGCCTCCTTGCGCGTCCATAGCTCCAGGAAGCGGCGCTTGCGATCTTCGCTGGCGTTGATCCATTCCACCTCGCGGCGGGTGAAGTAGTGGTCGGCCACCGCATCATGGTCCACCGATCGGGTCAATGTTTCCAGATCGGCACCGATCTCTTCATCCAGCGCAAAGGCGATCAACACCGCATCCTTTGTATCGCTCAGGTTGAAACGCAGGCGGTTGTCCGGCAGGTAGGGCTTGCCGTACTTCCCACGCGCCAGCCGCACCTGCATTGGATCCACATCCGCATAGCGTTTAAGCAAAAGCCGCAGCATGCCATGACCGATGATGTATCGCTCGCGATCCACCTCGAAGCGAAAGCGCGCGGCGCGCTCCTGTTCCTCCTCGTCCAGTAAGGTGCGGTACTCGGGGATCCGCCCGCGCATCTCCTCCAGCCGCGCGAACCAGATGTGGGCCTGCCCGGAAGAGAGTTGAGAAGGTTCAGCTACAAGCCGTGCTTCCTCGGGAGAGGGGCAGTGGACCGTGAGGAAGCGACCTTGTGTCATCCCTTGATCTTCGTCACCGGTCCATAGATGACTTTATTGTTCAACGGATCTAGGATCGAATTAGAATCATTTCTGATTACGAATCCGTGTATACTCCGGGCGGTCGTCCAAAGATCTTCCGATGCAGCCGAATTCTTACGCTTAAGATATAGGTTCTTAACATCTTCAGTCTTCAGGTAAATCGTATCGTTTTTGCTGACCCATCGACCAGTAGCTTCAAACCCTAAAGTGCAACCTGAGTACCTGTGCTTATAGTGTCCATTCCTGAGTAATTCGAGGCGGTAGCTATCCAGCCCTTTCGAACTAAAGTATTCTCCTTCGATCGCAGGTGACAATGAAGCAATGATCAGAAACAGTGTGATCGCCACTTTGAACATGAAGTAAAAGTACAAGTCGACTGTACTTCCGTTGCGAAGTGAGCATTTACGCGATTCCGGGTCAAGCCCGGAATGACAAAGCCGCGCGACCCATCATCAAAGAAACGTCGCGTAACCGTCGCGTCGCCGCGTCGTCGCGGTTCAACTGCATTTGCGTCGCCCCCAAGGCAATTCCATTATCTGATCATCTGATCTTCTGATCGTCAAACCGCCTCCACCGAATGCCGGCTCACAGCCCGATCAATGCAAGCACTCAACTCCTGCACCAGCTTCTTCACCTGCGGCTCCTTGATCATGTTGTAGTG
>JAEZAU010000082.1 GCA_023430325.1 Bacteroidota bacterium
GTGTTGGTGCGATCGATAACATCCTGTTGAGCAGTACGATCGGTCGTAACAAGCGGCTTATTCCCGGTGAAGTGATCACCGCGATCATTGAAGGCACCGAGGAATTCCTGCAGAAGATGCGTGATCACGGGATCGGCATTCATTCCACAGGTGGCGAGACCGCTGATGTCGGCGATCTGGTGCGTACGATAATCGTGGACAGCACCGTGGTCTGCCGCATGAAACGCAGTGATGTGATCGACAATGCGAACATCAGGGCCGGTGATGTGATCGTAGGTCTGGCCAGTTCCGGAAAGGCCTCCTATGAGGACGAGTACAATGCAGGCATGGGAAGCAACGGACTTACCAGCGCCAGGCACGATGTCTTTTCCAAGGAATTGGCCGCGTCTTTTCCAGAGACCTATGATCAAGGTGTGCCGGAGGATCTTGTTTATAGCGGCGTTGCGAAGCTTACGGATCCTTTGGAAGGAACACCTCTAAATATGGGCAGTGCGGTTCTTTCACCCACGCGCACCTATGCTCCGATCGTGAAGGCGATCCTGAAGGAAATGCGAGGCCATGTGCATGGAATGGTCCATTGCAGCGGTGGGGCGCAAACGAAGGTGCTCCATTTCATCGATCGGCTGCGTGTGGTGAAGGATGATCTGTTCCCGATCCCTCCGCTTTTTCAAGCCATCCAAAGAATGAGTGGCACATCCTGGCAGGAGATGTACAAGGTCTTCAACATGGGCCATCGCATGGAGTTCTATGTGCCGGAGGACATTGCTCAGGATATGATCTCGATCTCTCAGAACTTCCATGTGGAAGCAAAAGTGATCGGACGTGTGGAAGACGCTGATCAAAAGGAAGTGGTACTGATCACCGAGAACGGCACGTACCGTTACTGAAATGAGCGATCTGTTGCAGAAACTGGCTTCGATCCACGATCGAAGGGAGGAGATCGGGAAACAACTGGCCGACCCAAGCGTGATCGCCGATCAGAAGAAGTTCGTGGAGCTCAATCGCACGTACCGCGATTTGGAGCCTGTGGATGCGGCCTTCCATCGTTTCCGCCGGATGCATGAGGAACTGCACGGTGCAGAGGAAATGCTTCGGAGTGAAAAAGATCCCGAGATGCAGGAGATGGCCCGATCGGAGCGCGATTCATTGCGTGAGCAGATCGAGGCGATGGAAGAGGAGGTGCGGATGATGCTGGTGCCAAAGGATCCGAACGATGCCCGCAACTGCACCATGGAGATCCGTGCCGGTACAGGAGGTGATGAGGCAAGCCTTTTCGCTGGTGACCTTTTCCGGATGTATACACGCTATTGCGAAACGCGCGGCTGGAAGATCGAAGTGGCCGATGTGAGCGAAGGCACCGCAGGCGGCTACAAGGAAGTGATCTTCAATGTGCTCGGCGATGGCGCCTATGGCGTCATGAAGTTCGAGGCAGGGGTGCATCGCGTCCAACGCGTACCAGCCACTGAGGCGAGCGGCCGCATACACACCAGTGCAGCCACGGTGAACGTATTGCCGGAGGCTGATGAAGCGGATGTGGATCTGAGGGAAAGCGACGTGAAGATGGAGACCGCGCGAAGCGGTGGCGCAGGCGGCCAGAACGTGAACAAGGTTGAGACCAAGGTGCGCCTGACGCACGTGCCTACAGGGATCGTGGTGATGTGCCAGACCGAGCGAAGCCAGTTGGGCAACCGCATGAAGGCCATGCAGATGTTGCGCAACAAGCTGTACGAGGAGAAAGTGCTGGAGCAGGAAGCCGCGGTGGCCGCACACCGCAAAAGCCAGGTGAGCAGTGGCGATCGCAGTGCCAAGATCCGCACGTACAACTTCCCGCAGAGCCGGATAACCGATCACCGGATAGAGCTCACGGTGCACAACCTCACCGAGGTGCTCAATGGAGATCTTCAGGATATCATTGATGCGCTGCAGCTTGCAGAACGTACAGAGAAGTTGAAGGCCGAAGCGGGGATCTGATGGCGATCGAACGATCTTTGCCCCAGTGACACGCGAGAAGCTAATCGAGATCATCCGAAAGAAACGGAGCCTCCTGTGCGTGGGTCTCGATACGGAGGAGGAACTGCTGCCCGAACATTTTCGCGATCAGCGTCATCCAGTAAGGGCTTACAACGAGGCCATCGTGGAAGTGACCCATGATCTGGCCGTTGCCTACAAGTTGAACCTTGCGTTCTACGAGGTGCTCGGCGATCAAGGCTGGCTGGACCTGGAGGCCACCATCGCGTATATCCGCAGCAAGGGGGATTCCTTCATCATCGCAGACGCCAAACGCGGCGATATCGGCAACACCGCACGCAAGTATGCGGAAGCTTTTTTCGATCGGCTCGATGTGGATGCGGTAACGCTCTCGCCATACATGGGCAGGGACAGTATCACACCTTTTCTGGGCCGCTCTGGCAAGTGGGCCATCGTGTTGGGGGTTACGAGCAATCCCGGTGCGGATGATCTGCAATTCCTCCCCGTACGCGGAGGAAATGATCGAAGGCTGTATGAAGTGGTTATGGAACGGATCG
This sequence comes from Bacteroidota bacterium, assembly GCA_023430325.1. Taxonomy (GTDB): domain Bacteria; phylum Bacteroidota; class Bacteroidia; order Flavobacteriales_F; family PHOS-HE28; genus PHOS-HE28. The sequence continues at coordinate 2,526 of JAEZAU010000082.1, forward strand.
CAGGTTGGGGATCCTCCAGGGAACTGATGTTCGTTGTTGGAGCCACGCGTATCGGAGTACTTGCTGAGATGCGCGCCCTGGTGCCGGACCATTTCTTCCTTGTGCCCGGCGTAGGTGCCCAGGGCGGTGATCTGAGTGCGGTGCTGCACGCGGGCCTGAACGCTTCCGGCGGTCTGCTGATCAATAGTTCACGCGGTATTCTCTATGCCGGCGAAGGCGCCGATGCCGTGCAAGCCGCGCGGCGGGCTGCATTGGATATGCGCAGGGAAATGAGCGCCGTAATGGAAGCGAAAGGTATTTTGATGCATCGGGTAGGGTGATATCTTATCGGCGAAGGATCGCTGAGGATCCTGTCGATCAATGAGAGCTGCACGATCTTCAAGGTACGGTACGGCCGTCTACCCCGCATATTATCCGTCCCTGAGCCTGCTGGAACCCGGTTTCCCGTACGGTGAAGATCTATTACAGTTCATCTGGGAGGCACGCCTGTTCGATCATCGTTCTCTACGGACCGTTGACGGGCATGACGTGGATATTCTCTCACCGGGAAGGATTCAGAAGAACAGTGGTCCCGATCTCGATGGAGCAGTGGTAAGGATCCGTGAACAGTTGTGGGCCGGCACTGTGGAAGTGCACCTTCGCAGTAGCGAATGGAACACCCACGGCCACCAATTCGATCCGGCGTATGATAATGTCGTTCTGCACGTGGTCCATGAACATGATGCCGAGGTGCGTACTGCCAGCGGGATGAGGCCACCGACCCTGGAACTGAAGTCGCGCATCAAGGAAGACGGCATGGCCAATTATCACCGGATGATGACCTCCGGATCCTTCGTTCCGTGCGCCGATCAACTTAAGAACGCCGATCCATTGCAGGTATCACTGTGGCTTGAGAACTTGCTCAGGCAACGGTTTGATCGCAAGGTGGAGCGGGCCCAGGAACTGCATGCATGGTATGAAGGGGAGGAAGCACAATTGCTTTATCATCTATTGCTCGAAGGTTTCGGAATGAGGACCAATGCCGGGGCCTGCGGCATGCTTGCCCGATCATTGCCGCTTCGCCTGCTCCTGAAATACCGGGATGATCACTTCCGGCTCGATGCGCTGCTTCTGGGTACTGCAGGCCTCTTGCCACAAGATGATCAGCACCGCATGATGCGGACCGAATTCGCCTTGCTCTCCTTGATGCACTCGATCCCTGCCATTCCGGCCGTTGCCTGGAAAATGGGCCGCATAAGGCCGGTGAACCATCCCCGATCGAGGCTCATGCAATTCAGGCAATTGTTCGTACATCTTCAAGGAGAATTCGATCGCTTGTTGATGTTCACCGACCTGGATCAAGTGCGTAAGACTTTTACAGCACCAGCGCTTCCGCTTGGCCGATCGGCCATCGATCACCTGATCATCAACGTGGTGGTCCCCATGCTCTTCTTCAAAGGCCGAACGTATGGCCGGCCGCAACTTGAGCAAAATGCCATTGAACTATTGGAACAACTGGCGCCGGAAAAGAACGATGTGCTTGAAGGCTGGGCCCGATGCGGAATGAAAGCTCGTTCTGCCGCACATGGCCAGGCCTTATTGGAGTTGAAGGAACTGTATTGCAGCCGTCGTCTTTGCTTATCTTGCGGTATCGGCAAGTCATTACTGAAAGGTTCTGCCGATCGGTATCGATATGATCGCATCAGTTAAAGCGTGGTTCGAGAAGCAGGCCTTTGGGGTCTGTGAATGGTGGGCGGAAAAGCTCAACGTGAAGACCGAACAGGTAAGACTGTCGTTCATCTATCTCAGCTTCATCACTGCAGGATTGCACCTGGTCATCTACCTGGTGATGGCGTTCGTGCTCCAGCATAAGGAGAGGATAAAGCAACCGTTCCGGAAGAGGAGCACGGTGTGGGAGTTGTAGCGGCCGCCCGGTGCTAGTTTCGCGATCCGATGAAGATCATGATCACCGGCAGCAACGGGCTGTTGGGCCAGAAGCTTGTTGCAGCGTTGATGAACGATCCCGAAGTGGAGCTTATCGCCACCAGCCGTGGTGCCGATCGAACGCCTGAATACTTGCTGCCATTCTCGGCAGATGGTGCACAAATGATGCGCACCAAGCCCCATCGGTACATTGCATTGGATGTGACCGATCGAGAACAGGTGCATCGCGTGGTGGGAGAAGTGAAGCCCGATGTGATCATCCATACAGCGGCGATGACCAATGTGGATGCCTGTGAGCTGGATCCTGAAGCATGTCACCTCCATAATGTGACGGCCACTGAAAACCTGGTGCTCGCCGCGAAAAGGCAGGATGTGCATTTCATCCACCTGAGCACAGATTTCATTTTCGATGGGAAGAACGGCCCATACAGGGAAGAGGACAAGCCCGCTCCGCTCAGCATCTACGGCAGCAGCAAGCTCGCCTCAGAGCGGATCGTCATGGATGGTGGGTTGAAGAAATGGGCGATCGCCAGAACGATCATCGTCTACGGCATCGCTCCTGGTTTGAGCAGGAGCAACGTGGTGCTCTGGGCGAAGAACGCTCTGGAAAAAGGCCAGCCGATCAAAGTGGTGGACGATCAATGGCGGATGCCCACATTGGCAGAGGACCTGGCCGATGGATGCATTCGGATCGCCAGGCGGGGTGCCACCGGTATTTTCCATTTGAGCGGCCCCGATGGCATGAGCATCCTTGAACTGGTCAAGCGGGTAGGAAAATTCTTCGATCTGGATATTTCCGTGGTAACCCCGGTGAAGAGCGAATCACTGGGCCAGCCCGCGAAACGCCCGCCGAAGACAGGTTTCATCCTGGACAAGTCGCGGCGGGAACTGGGCTATGAACCCCATGGATTCGAGGAAGGGCTGGCGATACTGCGGGCACAGTTGGAGCATGTGGGTTGACCGGTGAATAGTGACTGGTGATGGGTGACTGGTGATGGGTGAATGGTGAATAGGTCTGACCCGGTCCATTCACCGTTCATTGCCGAACGTTCACTTTCTGGGACTGGAACAGCGTAAGTGGCGTAGGTGGAAAGCCCCGGTCCTGCGGGAATAATATCGAGTATGATTCATGAATGATGAACTGAATGTTCTGCATCGCATTCTGGCCATGTGCGAATTTCGAACGACCAGGTCATCTGCCGGGCCTTGGAGCCGAAGACGCGCCCTGTCAGGAGTTCGCCCACACTTCGGCAGGCTCAATGAGACACGTGGCACAACCTCTTCAACCCTCAACACCTTCAACTTCCAACCTTCCCCCTATATTGGCCCACCGAACGGAGCTGAATGACGATAAAGACCAAGGAGGCCTGGGGCACGCGCGTAGGCCTCATCCTGGCCATGGCAGGGAATGCCGTTGGCCTGGGAAATTTTCTTCGCTTTCCGGTACAGGCGGTGAACAATGGGGGTGGAGCCTTCATCATTCCCTATCTGATCTGTTTCCTGCTGATGGGTATTCCGCTGCTGTGGATAGAATGGAGCATGGGCCGTTTTGGCGGAAAACACGGCAACCACAGCACGCCTTTCATACTGGACAATATGACCAAACGCGCTTTTTGGAAGTACTTCGGCGTGTTCGGCATCTTCACCAACATTGCTGTTGCCGCCTATTACTGCTATATAGAAAGCTGGACCATGAGCTATGTGTGGCACAGCATCATCGGCACTTTCGATGGTCTGAGCCAGACAGAGGTGGCACAATTCTTCAGCAGTTATGTCGATATCGGCCATAGCACCACCGGCATTCCCTATGAGGCGGTGATCTTCTATGTGCTTTGCCTTGCACTGAACACCTTCATTCTTTCGCGCGGCCTGCGCGGTGTTGAGCGTGCGGCGCAGATCGGCATGCCATTGCTGATCCTTTTCGGAGTATTCCTGGCCCTGCGTGGACTAACGTTGGGAACATCTGGTGCGAGTGCCGAAGTGCCGGATGCCAGCGCCTGGGACGGACTTAATTTTCTTTGGACACCCCAATACGAGAGCCTCACCGATCTGCGCGTGTGGCTGGCGGCCGCCGGACAGATCTTCTTTACACTGAGCGTGGGCATGGGTACCATACATTGTTACGCGGCCTATGTGCGTAGCAAGGATGACATTGCACTGAACTCGCTTGCAAGCGGCTTTACGAATGAATTTGTGGAAGTGGTGCTGGGCAGCTTGATCGTGATCCCGATCGCTGCAGGATATCTTGGATTGGATTGGGTGAAGGAGAATGCCGGATTCGGCATGGCGTTCCAGACCATGCCATTCCTCTTCGAGAAGTGGGGACCGTTCCTGAGCACCATGGCAGGTGTGATGTGGTTCGGCCTTTTGTTCTTCGCGGGCATAACCAGCAGCCTGGCGATGGGCACCCCGTGGATGGGCTTCATGCGCGACGAGTTCGGCTGGGGCCGTGTGAAAGGAGCCGTTACTTTCGGTCTTATCGTACTTGCTCTCGGCCTGCCTACAGTACTGTTCTTTGAGCATGGGGTCTTTGATGAATATGATTATTGGGCAGGCACGGTGAGCCTTGTGGTGTTCGCGTTCGCCGAAGTGATCTTGTTCTCATGGATCTTCGGGGTGGACAAAGGCTGGAAGGAACTTACCCAGGGGGCGGACATCCGCCTGCCGAACTTCTACAAGTTCATCATCAAATACATTACCCCATTGATGCTTTTCGTGGTGTTCATGGGATCGCTGTTCACGCCCGCCGGCAACGAATGGCAGAGCGCTCTTTCATCGTTATTCTCCGGCAACGGCTGGCCGCTGGATGATGGCAGCATGGTAAAGATGGTGGCGAATGCCGGCCTGGACCGGCAGATAGCAGCGACCTCGGACCCTGTTCAACTGGAAGCATTGCAGGATCGGAAGTTCTACACCAACCTGGCGCGGATCCTGCTCACCTCGGCCTTTGTGGGGTTGGGGATCCTTGTATACCTGGCCGGCCGCCGCAGGGACCAAAAAGCACGCACCGCATGAACTCGCAGGCACTGGCGCTTATGATGACCACGCAGATACTGGTCACCGTGCTCACGCTCTATTTTTTCTATCTGGTGCTGAACGCCCGGAAACGTCCCGAGCCCGATAGTTACAGCGAGAATGACGGAGATAATTAAGTCGGTCCATCCACTCATTATTTTCGAGGCGTATGCCCCGGAAGAGATCGCGTCAACGTAATTCGCGAAAGCCGTTCTCAGAGCACCTGAAAGATCTCTTTTCGCTGCACACGGGTGAGCGGCGTGGATTTCTGGGTGTCACACTTGTTCTCCTGCTAGCGATCGGCTGGGTGGTCTATGAGCAATGGTTCCATCACGCACCCATCCCCGATCTTGCTGAGGCCGAAATTGAATTAAAGGAATGGCTCGAAAGCTCGCAACCGCAAATTGCGAATGGAACACCGGTCGTAAAAAAGGCGGTAGGGCCTTTCGATCCCAACGATCTCGATCGGCAGGATTGGATCGAACTGGGGCTGACCGAACGCCAGGCTGAAGGTATCATGCGGTATGTGGAGAAGGGAGGAAGGTTCCGATCGAAGAAGGATGTGAAGAAGATGTATACCATTCCGCCGGAACTATACGCAGGATTGGAACCTCATATTCTTCTCCCTGATTCGATCGTAAGGCCGGTTCTTGAAAGGAAGATCTTCAATGAAAAGACCGGTCGGCCGCGCAATGAAAGTTCCCCACCTGAACGGTCCCATTCAGTCAAGGAAAAGATCGCACCGCTTGAAGTGAACACCGCCGATAGTACTGAACTGGTGATCTTGCCAGGTGTTGGACCGGCCTTCGCCCGCGGCATCGTGAAATACCGGAACGCCCTGGGCGGCTATCACTCACTGGACCAACTGGCTGAAGTATATGTGTTGCGCGACAAACCTGAAGCAGTGCAACGGTTGAAAGAAGTATTGCTTATCGATCCAAGTCGGATCCAACGCATCGACATCAACAAAGCGACCGCAGAAGAACTGAAGACACACCCCTACCTTAACTGGAAGATCGCCAACGGGCTGGTGAATTTTCGGGACCAGCATGGCCCATTCCGATCGGTGGAGGATGTGAAGAGGTCAGTGCTCATGAACGACAGTCTGTACAGGAAGATAGCGCCATACCTGAAGGTGGAATGAACCGGAACTGGCTTCAGACGTCGTAAACTTGCGCTCCTTTTTCCAAAAGGAGTGTCCTCGATCGAACAGCGCATAAAGGCCGCGATCCGCGATGTGCCGGATTTCCCGAAACCCGGGATCCTGTTCCGCGACATCACGCCGGTGCTTGAAGATCCTTCCATCCGTCGCGCGATAGTGGGAGAGTTCAAGCAAAAGCTCAAGAAGGATCGCATAGATGCCATAGCCGGGATCGAAAGCCGGGGCTTCCTCTTCGGGGTACCTCTTGCCATGGAATTGGATGTGCCCTTCATCACCGTGCGGAAAAAAGGGAAACTGCCATACAGGACCGTGAGCTACAAGTACGATCTGGAGTATGGCACTGCCGAGATCGAGATGCACAAGGACGTTCTGAAAAAAGGAATGAACGTGCTGGTGCATGACGATCTGCTGGCCACCGGAGGTACCGCTGCGGCAACTGCCGAACTTATAAGCATGCAGGATGCGAACGTGGCGGGATTCAGCTTTCTCATTGAACTATCTTTCCTTAACGGCGTTGATCGATTGAAGCATTACAATGCATCGATCATCAGCCTTGTGACCTACTGAACATGGAATTCGCAACTACAGAGAACCAGACAATGATCACCCAGGCCGTGCGCGATCTGTGTGAACGTGAACTGCGCCCGCATGTGATGGAATGGGACGAAGCACAACATCTCCCCATCGATCTGCTGAAAGGACATTTCGGCCCCGCAGGAATGCTCGGCGTGCTGGTGCCAGAAGAATACGGTGGTGCAGGGCTGGGTTACTACGAATACGTGAACACCATCATCGAAGTGGCCAGGATCTGCGGAAGCGTAGGGCTCAGCGTTGCGGCGCACAACAGCCTTTGCACGGGCCACATTCTCACCTTCGGCAATGAAAGGCAGAAGAGCAATTGGCTTCCCAAACTCGCTTCCGGCGAATGGCTTGGGGCTTGGGCATTGACCGAACCGAACACCGGAAGCGATGCCATGCGCATGAAATGCACCGCACGAAAGGAGGGTAACGAATGGGTGTTGAACGGAACGAAGAGCTGGATCACTCACGGCAAGAGCAGCGATGTAGTGGTGGCGATCGTGCGCACCGGTGAACTGCTGGATACAAAAGGAATGACCGCCTTTGTGATCGAACGTGGAACGCCAGGTCTCAAGGCAGGCAAGAAAGAGAACAAGCTCGGTATGCGCGCCAGCGAAACGGCCGAGGTGATCTTCGAGGAATGCCGCGTGCCTGAAGAGAACATCCTGGGCAGCGTGGGTGAAGGGTTCCAGCAGGCAATGAAGATCCTGGATGGTGGCCGCATCAGCATTGCCGCGCTCAGTCTTGGCATTGCGAAAGGTGCTTTTGAAGCCAGCGTGAAATATGCCAAGGAACGCGAACAGTTCGGCCAGCCGATCGCCAATTTCCAGGCGATCGCCTTCAAGCTTGCCGACATGGCCACACGCATCGAAGCTGCGGAATTGCTTACGCTCCAGGCGGCCGATCTGAAGAACCGCGGAAAAAAGATGACCAAGGAGAGCGCCATGGCGAAGTATTATGCCAGTGAGGTGGCCGTATGGGCAAGCGATGAGGCCGTGCAGATCTTCGGCGGTTATGGTTACACAAAGGATTTTCCGGTGGAGAAGTTCTATCGCGACAGCAAGTTGTGTACGATCGGTGAAGGCACCAGTGAGATACAGAAGCTGGTGATCAGCCGGAACATTCTGCGAGATTGAAGAAGTTGAGGTGGTCGAGGAGTTGAGCGTTCGTGGAGTTCTTCAACTTCCCAACGACCTCAACTTGCAACTTTCGATCAAACCACTATCTTTGCGCCCCGTTCCGTAAAAAGGAGGTGTAACACATGCTGATCATTCCAGTAAAAGAAGGCGAAAGCATCGACAAAGCGCTCAAGAAGTTCAAGAAGAAGTTCGAGCGTACCGGCACCATGCGCCAATTGCGCAAGCGCCAGAGCTTTACAAAGCCTTCCGTAGCGCGCCGTAAAGAGATCATCCGCGCTTCCTACAAGCTGCAGATGCAGACAGAGGAACAATAGGCCGTTAAAGACTTTCGTTGAAGGCGAAAGGTCCGATCAGGACTTTTCGCCTTCTTTGTTTTTCAGGCCTTGCGGATCATGCTCATCGATCGGTATCTGGACCACCTCAAATACGAAAAGCGCTGCAGCGATCATACGGTATCGGCATATCGGGGGGATCTGGACCAATTCACCGAATTCATCTCCAGCTTCGGGTTGAAAGAGGCCGAACGTGCCACCGATAAAGTGGTACGAGCGTTCATGATGGGGCTTATGGAACAAGGTGTGGGTGCACGCAGCGTCAATCGGAAGCTCAGTGCACTACGGGGCTTTTTACGCTTCGCCCGCCTCACAGGAGCGATAGATAAGGAACCCACCGCGCTCATCGATCCACCGAAAACTCCCAAGCGCCTGCCCCAATTCGTTGAGGAAGCGAAGATAGCCGAACTCTTCATCGATCATACATCGATCGACACCTACAAAGGCCGGCTGAACAGACTGGTATTGGAATTACTTTATGGCACAGGAATGCGTCTGGCAGAACTTCTCGGCTTGAAGCGGAATGATCTGGACCTGCATGCGCATACCTTGCGGGTACTGGGTAAACGGAACAAGGAAAGGATCGTACCATTGAGCGATCGGTTGATCGTGCTTCTTAAGGAATATCTCGACGAAAGGCCTGCAGGCGCGGAAAGATTGTTGGTGAACGAAAAAAGTGAACCTCTGGCGCGAAGGAGCGTACAACGCATGGTGACGCAGTATCTTGGCGGTGTCACCACCCAGACAAAGCGCAGCCCACACGTGTTGAGGCACACATTTGCAACCCATATGCTGGAACATGGCGCAGATCTCAATGCCGTGAAGGAACTGCTTGGCCATGCGAACCTCGCCGCCACCCAGGTCTACACCCACAATACGGTGGAAAAACTCAGGAAAGTACATGCCCAGGCACACCCACGCGGTACGGCCAGGCATGACAAATGAACCTCCAAACTCCTTTTGAAATGAACATCACTGTGCAGTCCATCCACTTCGATGCCGATACCAAATTGGTGGAATTGATCAAGGGAAAACTCTCAAAGCTCTCGCTCTTTCACGATAACATCATATCGGCCGAGGTGGGATTGAAATTGGAACACGATGGTACCGATCGGGAGAACAAGATCGTGGAGATGAAGATCGTGGTCCCGGGCCGTGAACTTTTCGCAAAACGAAGGGGAAAGATCTTCGAGGAGGCTGTCAGCACCACCGCCGAAGCACTTCGAAGCCAGTTGATACGTACCAAGGAAAGATTGCGCGCCGCCTCTTAATAAATTATCGCTGAGGTACTTACAGCGAGTAGGTGCCAGATCATCGCCGGGCCACGAAGCAGTTCGTGGCCCGGTTGTTTGGTTGTGAGCCGTTTCTTTCTACATTTGCAGGCCCAATTCGGGGCCTATTGCTCCGAACGGTGGAAAGGAACGTTCTTTTTTTCGTTGTACAGGCCAATGTAGCTCAGCTGGTAGAGCAGCTGACTTGTAATCAGCAGGTCGTGGGTTCGAGTCCCTCCATTGGCTCATAGCCATCAGGGGAGATACCCAAGTGGCCAACGGGGGCAGACTGTAAATCTGCTGTCTTACGACTTCGTAGGTTCGAATCCTGCTCTCCCCACCGTTCGCCGGCCGATCGGCCAGACCTTACCGTCTGAACGAATGGCCAGCAAGGGACCACTAACACACGATCAACGCAACAGGCGGGAGTAGCTCAGTTGGTAGAGCATCAGCCTTCCAAGCTGAATGTCGCGGGTTCGAGTCTCGTCTCCCGCTCCACCAGAAGGACCCTTCACCGGGTAGTTGGACCAAAGGCCTTTGTAGCTCAGGGGTAGAGCACTTCCTTGGTAAGGAAGAGGTCACGGGTTCAATTCCCGTCAAAGGCTCAATTGATGAGCAATAAGCAATACCATGCCGGGCTCCGGAATGGCCTGTACGATATAAGAAGGATGTGAAAAGGACTCATTAAGGACACAACAAACGACCGACAGACATGGCAAAGGAGACATTCCAGCGTACCAAGCCTCACGTCAACATCGGCACCATCGGCCACGTGGACCATGGTAAGACCACGTTGACCGCAGCGATCACCAAAGTACTGGCCGACAAGGGCCTGAGCGAAGCGCGAAGCTTCGACTCGATCGATAACGCGCCCGAGGAAAAGGAGCGTGGTATCACGATCAATACGTCGCACGTTGAATACCAAACAGCCAACCGCCACTACGCGCACGTTGACTGCCCTGGCCACGCCGACTATGTGAAGAACATGGTGACCGGTGCCGCCCAGATGGATGGTGCCATCCTTGTCGTAGCTGCTACCGACGGTCCCATGCCACAGACCCGTGAACACATCCTGCTCGGCCGCCAGGTAGGCGTTCCCAAGCTGGTGGTATTCATGAACAAGGTGGACATGGTGGATGATGCGGAACTGCTCGATCTTGTTGAGATGGAGATCCGTGAACTCCTTTCCTTCTATGAATATGACGGTGATAATACTCCGGTAATCCGCGGTAGCGCACTTGGTGCCCTCAACGGTGAAAACAAGTGGGTGGATACGGTGATGAGCTTGATGGAGGCCGTGGATAATTGGATCCCTGTACCGCCGCGTGAAGTGGACAAGCCTTTCCTCATGAGCGTAGAGGACGTCTTCTCCATCACCGGCCGTGGTACCGTGGCCACTGGCCGTATCGAGACCGGCGTGGTAAAGACCGGCGATAACGTGGAGATCATCGGCATGCAGGAAGAAAAGCTCAACAGCACCTGCACCGGGGTTGAAATGTTCCGCAAACTTCTCGATCGCGGTGAGGCTGGCGATAACGTTGGTCTTCTCCTTCGTGGTATCGAAAAGAACCAGATCCGCCGTGGTATGGTGATCGCCGCCCCTGGCAGCATCACCCCGCACACCGAATTCAAGGCCGAGATCTACGTGCTGAAGAAGGAGGAAGGTGGCCGCCACACGCCTTTCCATAACAAGTACCGTCCACAGTTCTACTTCCGCACAACGGACGTTACCGGTGAGATCACCATGGAGGCAGGTCGTGAAATGATCATGCCTGGTGACAACGTTACCATCAGCGTGAAGTTGATCGTTCCGATAGCCATGGACAAGGGCCTGCGTTTCGCCATCCGCGAAGGTGGCCGTACCGTAGGTGCCGGACAGGTGACCGAGATCATCAAGTGAACATTGCATAACAGGAGGTTCAGGCCGGTCCCCGACAAAGGGACCGGCCTTTGCCGCCGAAAAGAACAAGAACGAACGGGTGTAGCTCAATTGGTAGAGCGACGGTCTCCAAAACCGTAGGTTGCGGGTTCGATCCCTGCCACCCGTGCCAAAGCGAAGAACAAAGTGGCAAGCTTGAAGACATATCTGGGAGAGAGCTACAATGAGCTCGTCAACAAAGTCAGTTGGCCTACCTGGAAGGAACTCCAGAGCAGTGCCATAGTCGTTCTCGTGGCGGCTTTGATCGTGTCGCTGATCATCTTCCTTATGGACTACATCTTCGGGGTGCAGAACATGGGAAATCCAAGCCCTTGGAAGGGAGTGCTTGGGTTCATCTATAAGATGCTTCAATGATCATGGCGGACAGTACCAAGAAATGGTATGTGATCCGTGCCATCAGTGGCAAGGAGAAGAAGGTGAAGGAACTCATCGATATGGAGGTTTCGCGCTCCAACATGGGTACGCACATTTCCCAAGTGCTCATCCCCATGGAGAAGTTCATGCAGATCCGTGAAGGCAAGAAAGTGAGCAAGGAGCGCAATTTTTTCCCGGGCTATGTGCTCATGGAGGCGGATCTCACTGGTGAGATCGCCCATAGCATCAAGAATTTGCCGAACGTGATCGGATTCCTTGGTGCCGAGAAGGGTGGCGAGCCTGTTCCATTGCGCCAGAGCGAAGTGAATCGTATCCTCGGTACGGTGGATGAACTGGCCGATGCCGATGAGAGCATGCACAATCCTTACACCGTCGGTGAAAGCGTGATAGTGATCGATGGTCCTTTCAATGGTTTCAACGGCGTGATCGAGGAGATCAACGAAGAGAAAAAGAAACTCAAGGTGATGGTGAAGATCTTCGGAAGGAAGACTCCGTTGGAATTGAGTTTCATGCAGGTAGAAAAAGAAGTATAGGGTCGGACAATTGTCTTACCGTGTACAGGATCGAATGCGCTGCGGAAGCAGCGCCTGACAAAAAGAAGAAAACCGTCCAAGCAGCCCGGAAGGAAAGCGTTAGTAAGGACACAAATCAGGAACAATGGCAAAGGAGGTAGCAGCGTTGATCAAGCTGCAAGTAAAAGGCGGAGCGGCCAACCCATCGCCCCCCATCGGCCCTGCACTCGGTGCAAAGGGCGTGAATATCATGGAGTTCTGCAAGCAGTTCAATGCGCGCACGCAGGACAAGGCCGGCAAGGTACTTCCCGTCGTGATCACCGTTTACGGCGATAAGTCGTTCGATTTCATCATCAAGACCCCCCCGGCAGCTGTTCAGATCATAGATGCGGCGAAGGTCAAGGGTGGATCGGGTGTACCACACACTAAGAAGGTAGGAAGCATTTCCTGGGACCAGGTGAAGGCGATAGCCGAGGATAAGATGCCCGACTTGAACTGCTTCACGCTCGAGAGCGCCATGAGCATGGTGGCTGGAACAGCCCGGAGCATGGGTGTAACAGTGACCGGCAACAAGCCATTCTAATAACTGGGAGCAATGAGCACGATAAGCAAGAAGCGCAAAGCCGCTCTCAGCAAATACGACAACACGAAAGTGTACAGCCTTCAGGAGGCTGCACAGATCGTGAAGCAGGTGAGTACTACCAAGTTCGATGCTACGGTGGATATCGCCGTACGCTTGGGTGTGGATCCCAAGAAGAGCACCGAAATGGTGCGTGGCACTGTAAGCCTGCCACATGGTACGGGCCGCACCGTGAAGGTGTTGGTGCTCGCCGATCCAGCAAAGAGCCAGGAAGCCATGGAAGCAGGTGCTGATATGGCCGGTCTGGATGAGTATATCGAGAAGATCAAGGGGGGATGGACAGATGTGGATGTGATCATCTGCACACCGGCGGTCATGGCGAAGGTCGGAGCGTTGGGCCGGATCCTTGGTCCGCGTGGTCTCATGCCCAACCCTAAGACCGGCACCGTGACCATGGATGTGGCCAAAGCAGTTCGTGAGGTGAAGGCCGGTAAGATCGATTTCAAGGTCGATAAGGCAGGCATCATCCATGCGGTGATAGGCAAGGCATCCTTTGAAGCACAGAAGCTCAGTGATAATGCACACGAGATCCTGCAGACCTTGGTGAAACTGAAGCCCGCCACGGCCAAAGGTGCCTACATCAAAAGCATCAGTATCAGCAGTACGATGAGCCCTGCTGTTAAGGTGGATACACGTACAGTAACGGTCTAATAAGAAGCTACCACAATGGCAACCCGTACCGAGAAAGATCAGCAGATCGAAACGCTGGTGGAAGAGATCAAAGCTTCCAACGTACTGTACCTGGCAGATACCTCAGAGCTTACCGCAGAGGCCACCAGCAACCTGCGTCGTGAATGCCACAAGAACGGTGTTCGCATGCTCGTGGTGAAGAACACGCTTCTGAAAAAAGCCATGGAACGTGTTGAAGGTCGCGATTATAGCGGTCTTACCAGTTCCTTGAAAGGGCACACCTCACTTCTGTTCGCAGAGAAGGGAAATGCTCCCGCCAAGCTGATCAAGAACTTCCGTAAGAAGAACCCCAAGCCCGTTCTCAAGAGTGCCTGGATCGATGAGGCCGTTTTCATCGGTGACGACCAGGTAGCCGTTTTGAGCGACCTGAAAGGCAAGGAGGAATTGATCGGCGATATCATCGCCTTGCTCCAGAGCCCGATAAAGAACGTCATCAGCGGCCTGCAGGGCAGCGGTGGCCAAAAGATCGCCGGCCTGGTCAAAGCCCTCGAAGAAAGGGCCGCATAAATGATACAGTAAGGGCGGGAAGCTTTCCGCCCCGACCAAACGCGTTACGCACTTCCGATAGCTTCTCTCTCAACTGTAACAACAACCAAAGATGGCAGACATCAAATCCCTGGGCGATCAGCTGGTGGGCCTCACCGTAAAAGAGGTCAATGAGCTCGCACAGTATCTCAAGGACGAATACAAGATCGAACCGGCAGCCGCTGCCGTGGCCATTGCAGGCCCAGCAGCTGGTGGTGGAGGTGGCGAGGCCGCTGAGGCCAAGACCAGCTTCGACGTGATCCTCAAGGCAGGTGGCCAGAACAAGCTCGCAGTAGTGAAGCTTGTGAAGGAACTCACCGGTCTGGGACTGAAGGAAGCAAAAGACCTCGTGGACGGTGCTCCGAAGCCGCTGAAGGAAGGCGTATCCAAAGAGGATGCAGAAAGCCTGAAGCAGCAATTAACGGAAGCCGGCGCCGAAGTTGAGGTCAAGTAAGCACCTTTCAGCGCTAGCATCACAGCAGCACGGAGAGGCCCCTAGGCGGGCCTTTCCGGCTGTGCTGTGATCACGGCTTTTAGGGTCGATCGAAGACCCACCTTTCCAGCCTCGATCCAGCTGTAAGGGTTGACATTTTTTGAGAGTACGGGTCAAGCGTTTATAGGTCGTCTTCCGTTCTTCTATCACCCGCACATGGCGAAGACCAGTTCTAAGAAAAACAAGCGCATCAACTTCGGTTCGAGCGCTCTTTCCATCGATTACCCCGATTTCCTCGACATCCAGCTCAAAAGCTTCGAGGAGTTCTTTCAGATCGACACTCTTCCAGAGGCCCGCGAACAAGAAGGTCTCTATAAAGTGTTCATGGAGAACTTCCCGATCACGGACACCCGTAATCAGTTCGTGCTGGAATTCCTGGATTACTTCATCGATCCACCACGCTACAGTATCGATGAATGCATCGAGCGCGGTCTTACCTACAGTGTTCCGCTGAAGGCCAAGCTGAAGCTCTACTGCACCGATCCGGAACACGAGGATTTCGAGACCATTGTGCAGGACGTGTATCTGGGCCAGATCCCATACATGACCCCCAAAGGATCATTCGTGGTGAACGGAGCTGAACGGGTGGTGGTGAGCCAGCTTCATCGCTCGCCCGGCGTGTTCTTCGGACAGAGCCGTCACGCGAACGGCACCAAGCTGTACAGCGCTCGCGTGATCCCCTTCAAAGGAAGTTGGATCGAATTCGCCACCGATATCAACGGTGTGATGTACGCGTACATCGATCGGAAGAAGAAGCTGCCGGTGACCACCCTTTTGCGTGCGATCGGCTTCGAGAGCGACAAGGACATTCTTGAGATCTTCGGTCTGGCCGATGAAGTAAAGGTGACCAAGGCCAACATGAAAGAGGCTGTTGGCCGCAAACTCGCCGCTCGTGTGCTGAAGACCTGGGTGGAGGATTTCGTGGATGAGGATACTGGTGAAGTGGTATCAATTGAGCGTAATGAAGTATTGATCGATCGCGAGACCGTGATCGAAGATCATCACGTGGAATTGATCGTGGAGAGCGGTGCAAAGACCGTCATCCTCCACAAGCAAAATGTCAACGCGGCCGATTACGCGCTGATCTACAATACCTTACAAAAGGACACCTCCAACTCCGAAAAGGAAGCCGTGGAGGTGATCTACCGACAGCTGCGTAATGCAGAACCACCCGATCTCGAGACAGCTCGTGGTGTCATTGACAAACTGTTCTTCAGCGAACAGCGTTATGATCTGGGTGAAGTAGGTCGCTATCGGATCAACAAGAAACTTGGTCTCCAAAGTGAATTGAGCGTTCGCGTTCTCACCAAGGAGGATATCATCTTCATCATCAAGTACCTGATCGAGCTCGTGAACTCGAAGGCCGATGTGGATGATATCGACCACTTGAGCAACCGCCGGGTACGTACCGTGGGTGAACAGTTGCACAGCCAGTTCGGTGTAGGTCTGGCCCGAATGGCGCGTACGATCCGTGAGCGGATGAACGTGCGTGACAATGAGGTGTTCACGCCTACCGACCTGATCAATGCGAAGACCTTGAGCTCGGTGATCAATTCGTTCTTCGGAACGAACCAGCTCAGCCAGTTCATGGACCAGACGAATCCGCTCAGCGAGATCACCCACAAGCGCCGTATGTCGGCCCTTGGCCCAGGTGGTCTGAGCCGCGAACGCGCTGGTTTCGAGGTCCGCGACGTACACTACACACACTACGGCCGCCTTTGCACGATCGAAACACCTGAAGGTCCGAACATCGGTCTTATCAGTTCACTTTGCGTATACAGCAAGATCAACAGCCTTGGCTTCATTGAGACACCATATCGTCCGGTGAACGGGGGTAAGGTGGATGTGAAGGCTGAAGTGATCTACCTGAGCGCCGAGGAGGAGGACAACAAGATCATAGCACAGGCGAACGCCGTTGTGAACGAGCAGGGCGATTTCCAGACCAACCGCGTGAAGGCCCGCTTGATGGGCGATTTCCCAGTGGTGGAACCCAAGGAGCTCGATCTCATGGACGTAGCGCCCAACCAGATCGCCTCCATTGCCGCTTCACTGATCCCCTTCCTGGAGCATAATGATGCGAACAGGGCGTTGATGGGATCGAACATGATGCGCCAGGCCGTTCCGCTGTTACGGCCCGAGGCTCCCGTTGTGGGTACCGGATTGGAAGAACTGGTAGCGCGCGATAGCCGCGTGCTGATCACAGCCGAAGGTGAAGGCGTGGTCAAGTCTGTGGATAGTGACCGGATCATCATCGATTACAAGCGTTCCGAGGATGAGCGCCTGGTCTCCTTCGAAGGTGATGAAAAGGAATACAAGCTCACCAAGTTCCTGAAGACCAACCAAAGCACCTGCATGAACTTGAGGCCCACGGTACGCAAGGGCGACAAGGTCTCAAAAGGGCAGGCACTGTGCGAAGGATATGGAACACGTGATGGCGAACTGGCCATCGGCCGAAACCTTCAGGTGGCATTCATGCCTTGGAAGGGTTACAACTTCGAGGACGCCATCGTCATCAGTGAACGTGTCGCCTCCGAAGACATCTTCACTTCGATCCACATCGATGAGTATATCATGGAGGTGCGCGATACTAAGCGCGGCCTCGAGGAATTGACGGCGGATATCCCGAACGTAAGCGAGGAAGCCACCCGCGATCTCGATGAGGCCGGCCTTATACGGATCGGTGCAGAGATCAAGGAAGGCGATATCCTTATCGGCAAGATAACCCCAAAAGGTGAGACCGATCCGAGCCCTGAGGAGAAGCTCCTTCGTGCCATCTTCGGCGATAAGGCCGGTGATGTGAAGGATGCGAGCCTCAAAGCGCCTCCAGGCGCCAAGGGTGTGGTCATCGACAAGAAGCTCTTCAGCCGCGCGGTGAAGGACAAGAAGGCGAAGACCAATGAGAAGGCGATCCTTGAAGGGATCGACAAGGAGTACGAGAAGGAACTCGGCACCTTGAAGAGCGAGCTCATCGACAAGATGATGGTCATCCTCAATGGTCAGAGCTCCAACGGTGTCTTCAACAAGTACAAGGAAGAGCAGATCAAGAAGGGCGTTAAGTTCAGTGCCAAGGTGCTGCAACCGGTGGATTTCGTTACGGTCGATCCAACGGAGTGGACATCTGACAAGCGCTTGAACGAACTGGTGCGCCAGCTGATCCACAACTACAACATCCGCCACAGTGATATCAGTGGTGTCTATAAGCGGAAGAAATTCCAGGTGAGCATCGGTGATGAGCTGCCAGCGGGCATCATCAAACTGGCGAAGGTGTATGTTGCCGCGAAGCGTAAGCTCACCGTGGGCGACAAGATGGCCGGCCGCCATGGTAACAAGGGCATCGTGGCCAAGATCGTTCGCGATGCCGATATGCCATTCCTAGAGGATGGTACTCCAGTGGACATCGTTCTCAATCCGCTTGGCGTACCAAGCCGTATGAACCTTGGCCAGATCTATGAGACCGTTCTGGGTTGGGCAGGCAAGAAGCTGGGTCGCAAGTACGCCACCCCGATCTTCGATGGTGCCACCCATGATGAGATCAATGCCGAGACCGATGAGGCTGGCATTCCGCGCAACGGTAAGACCTATCTCTATGATGGAGGTACCGGTGAAAGGTTCGATCAGCCAGCTACTGTAGGTGTGATCTACATGATCAAGCTGGCCCACATGGTCGATGACAAGATGCACTCACGCTCCATCGGGCCTTACAGCCTCATTACCCAGCAGCCGCTGGGTGGTAAGGCACAGTTCGGTGGCCAGCGCTTCGGTGAAATGGAAGTATGGGCGTTGGAAGCATTCGGTGCCGCCAACATCCTTCAGGAGATCCTCACCGTGAAGAGTGATGATGTACTGGGCCGTGCGAAGGCTTATGAGGCCATCGTGAAGGGAGAACCGCTCCCGACCCCAGGTATTCCTGAATCCTTCAACGTATTGCTCCACGAACTGCGTGGTCTCGCGTTGAACGTGTCCCTGGAGTGATCGGCAGGCTTTAAGGTCGAACGGATAGAACAGAAAAGATGAAGAAAGAAGTAAAGCTGAACAGCAACTTCAACAAGATAGTCGTAAGCCTTGCATCGCCTGAACAGATCCTCGAGCGCAGCTTCGGGGAGGTGATCAAGCCGGAGACGATCAACTACCGGACCTACAAACCGGAGCGTGATGGTCTCTTCTGCGAGCGCATTTTCGGTCCTGTGAAGGACTTTGAATGCCATTGCGGAAAGTACAAGCGTATCCGATATAAAGGGATCGTTTGCGATCGCTGCGGCGTTGAGGTCACTGAGAAGAAAGTACGACGCGAACGCATGGGTCACATCCAGTTGGTGGTCCCCGTGGCCCACATCTGGTATTTCCGGAGCCTGCCGAACAAGATCGGTTACCTGCTGGGCCTGCCCACCAAGAAGCTCGATCAGATCATCTATTACGAGCGTTACGTAGTGATCCAGCCGGGCAACACGGTGAACAAGGAGGGTAATGCTGTTCAATACCTCGATTTCCTTACGGAAGAAGAGTATCTGGACATCATGGAGACCGTGGGTAAGGACAATCAGTACCTCGATGACAGTGATCCGAACAAGTTCATCGCCAAGATGGGTGCTGATGCACTCCACGATCTGCTGAAGCGATTGGATCTAGATGGTCTCAGCTATGACCTGCGCCATAAGGCGAACACCGAGACCAGCCAGCAACGGAAGAACGAGGCGCTCAAGCGCCTGAACGTAGTAGAAGCCTTCCGTGAGGCCAACAGCCGTCGCGAGAACCGTCCTGAGTGGATGATCGTGAAGGTGGTTCCTGTGATCCCGCCCGAACTGCGTCCGCTGGTGCCGTTGGATGGTGGCCGTTTTGCAACGAGCGACCTGAACGATCTCTACCGCCGTGTGATCATCCGCAACAACCGCCTGAAGCGCCTCATGGAGATCAAGGCTCCCGAGGTGATCCTGCGTAATGAGAAACGGATGTTGCAGGAATCGGTGGACAGCCTTTTCGACAACAGCCGTAAGAGCAGCGCCGTAAAGAGCGAAAGCAACCGTCCGCTGAAATCGTTGAGCGATTCGCTTAAGGGCAAGCAAGGCCGTTTCCGCCAGAACCTGCTCGGTAAGCGTGTGGATTACAGCGCACGTTCAGTGATCGTTGTAGGTCCTGAACTGAAACTGCATGAGTGCGGTCTGCCAAAGGACATGGCGGCCGAACTCTTCAAGCCGTTCATCATCCGTAAGCTCATTGAGCGGGGCATCGTTAAAACGGTGAAGAGTGCCAAGAAGATCGTGGACAAGAAGGAGCCGGTGGTGTGGGATATCCTTGAGAACGTGCTCAAGGGCCATCCTGTGCTCCTTAACCGTGCACCAACACTGCACCGCCTGGGTATCCAGGCATTTCAGCCCAAGCTGATCGAAGGCAAGGCGATCCAACTACACCCGCTCGTCTGTACAGCGTTCAATGCTGACTTCGATGGTGACCAGATGGCCGTGCATGTGCCACTGGGCAATGCCGCCATCCTGGAGGCACAGCTGCTTATGTTGGCCAGCCACAACATCCTCAACCCGGCCAACGGTGCGCCGATCGCCGTTCCCTCACAGGACATGGTACTTGGCCTTTATTACATCACCAAGGGCCGCAAGAGTGATGCTGCACGCAAGATGAAAGGGGAAGGCCGCACCTTCTACAGCCCTGAGGAGGTGATCATCGCGTACAACGAGAAACAGCTCGATCTGCATACATGGATCAAGCTTCGCTGGACGGATGCGAATGGTAAGACGCAGATGATCGAAACCACCTGTGGGCGTACACTTTTCAATGAAGTGGTGCCGAACGAGGCAGGTTTTGTGAACGAAGTGCTGACCAAAAAAGCGTTGCGTGACATTATCGCACGCGTGATGAAGGAGACCGGGGTGGCACGTACGGCCCAGTTCCTTGATGACATCAAGGACCTGGGTTTCATGAGCGCTTATCGTGGTGGCTTGTCCTTCAACCTCGATGATGTGATGATCCCTGAGGCGAAGGAGAAATTGGTGAAAGCGGCCCAAGCCGAAGTGGACGAAGTAACGTCCAACTACAACATGGGTCTCATCACCAACAACGAGCGTTACAACCAGACGATCGATATCTGGACACACACCAACTCCAAGGTGACCTACACCTTGATGGAGCACATCAAGAACGATCGCCAGGGCTTCAATTCCATCTACATGATGATGGATTCCGGGGCGCGTGGTTCCAAGGAACAGATCCGGCAGCTCAGCGGTATGCGGGGTCTTATGGCCAAACCGCAGAAGAGCGGTGGCGGCGGTGGACAGGACATCATCGAGAACCCGATCCTCTCCAACTTCAAGGAAGGTCTATCGATCCTTGAGTACTTCATTTCCACACACGGTGCGCGCAAAGGTCTTGCAGATACGGCTCTTAAAACAGCTGACGCCGGTTACCTGACGCGTCGTCTTGTGGATGTGGCGCAGGACGTAGTGATCACCACCGATGACTGTGGAACACTTCGCGGGCTTATTGCAACCTCCCTCAAGAAGAACGAGGAGATCGTGGAATCACTCCATGACCGCATCCTCGGGCGTACCTCGGTGCATGACGTATATCACCCACAGACCGGTGAACTCATTGTAAAGAGCGGAGACCAGATCAATGAGGATGTGGCTGAAGTGATCGGCAAGAGCCCGATCGAGGAAGTGGAGATCCGAAGCGTGCTCACCTGCGAACAGAAACAGGGTGTCTGCGGCAAATGCTACGGCCGCAACCTGGCCACGGGCCGAATGGTGCAGATGGGAGAGGCTGTAGGTGTCATTGCAGCCCAATCCATCGGTGAACCGGGAACACAGCTTACACTGCGTACGTTCCACGTGGGTGGTGTTGCAGGAAAGATCACCGAAGAGAGCGAGATCCGTGCGAAGTATGACGGTATCCTCGAGATCGATGATCTGCGTACGGTAGCACGCCAGGATCGCAAGGGTAAGGAAGCCGAAGTGGTGATCAGCCGAAGCACAGAGATGCGCATCGTGGATCAGAACACCGGCATCGTGCTCACCACGAGCAATATTCCTTACGGAGCCTTCCTGTACGTGAGCAGCAAACAGGGTCAGCCGATCAAGAAGAACGATATCATTTGTACCTGGGACCCTTACAATGCCGTGATCATTTCGGAAATGGCAGGTAGTGTTCAATTCGAGAGCATCGAAGAGAACGCCACCTACCGTGAGGAGATCGACGAACAGACAGGCTTTGCCGAAAAGGTGATCATCGAGAGCCGTGACAAGCGGAAGAACCCGACGATCAAGATCATGGACGTGAAGGGCAAGGAGGAACTCCGCAGCTACAGCCTGCCCGTAGGTGCCCATATCATCGTGAGCGAAGGCCAGAAGATCACCGCCGGTGAGATCCTGGTGAAGATCCCTCGCAGCGGTGGCAAGGGCGGTGACATCACCGGTGGTCTACCCCGTGTAACGGAATTGTTCGAGGCGCGTAACCCGAGCAACCCTGCAGTGGTGAGCGAAGTGGATGGCATCATCAGCTACGGCAAGATCAAGCGGGGTAACCGTGAGATCATCGTGGAGAGCCGTACCGGCGAGCGCAAGTACTACCTGGTGCCGCTGAGCAAGCATATCCTGGTGCAGGAGAACGACTTTGTGAAGGCAGGACAGCCGCTGAGCGATGGTGCGATCAGCCCGGGTGATATTCTCGACATCCAAGGTCCAACACGCGTACAGGAATACCTTGTTGATGAAGTTCAGGAGGTATATCGCATGCAAGGTGTGAAGATCAACGACAAGCATTTCGAGGTGATCGTTCGCCAGATGATGCGCAAGGTGGAGATCGAAGATCCGGGAGATACCCGGTTCCTTGAACGCCAGAGCGTGAACAAGATCGAGTTCATGGAGGAGAACGACAACATCTATGATAAGATGGTGGTCACCGAAGCCGGTGACAGCGTGACCCTTCGAGTAGGCCAGATCATCACCATGCGCAAGATGCGCGATGAGAACAGTGCGCTCAAGCGCCGCGATGCGAAGCTTGTGGAAGCACGGCCCGCAAAGCCGGCCACGGCCCGTACGATGCTACAAGGTATCACGCGTGCATCTCTGCAGACCGACAGCTTCATTTCTGCCGCCTCCTTCCAGGAGACCACCAAGGTGTTGAACGAGGCCGCCGTGAATGCCAAGGAGGACAACCTGCTCGGCTTGAAGGAAAATGTGATCGTTGGCCACCTGATCCCGGCCGGTACCGGTACGCGCGCATTCCAGAAAGTGTTCGTTGCCAATAAGGACGAACATGATCGCTTGATGGCGGACCGCCTGCAGGAGCAGGAATTGGATAACGAGTAAGGAACAGAAGGAAAATGGCGGATCGAAGGGTCCGCCATTTTTCATTCCATAAAATTTACAGAATGGCAGATCAGAAAGACCAACCACGCGGCAACCAATTGAACATCGAGATCTCTGAAGAGGTGGCCGACGGCATCTACAGCAATCTGGCGATCATCACTCACAGCAACTCGGAATTCGTCCTGGATTTTGTGCGTGTGATGCCTGGTGTGCCCAAGGCGAAGGTGCGCTCGCGTATCCTGCTCACACCTCAGCACGCCAAACGGCTGATGCGTGCATTGGCCGACAACATCGGCAAGTTCGAGCAGGTGCACGGCAACATCCGTGAGACCGAGATGCCTGAGATACCAATGAACTTCGGTGGGCCGGCCGCACAAGCTTGATCGCGTGATCGATCCAAAAGAAGAGGCGCCCTTTGGCGCCTGTTCTTTTTCCCCGTGATACCTTCAACCCATGCTTACCGCTGCGGACATCGCCTGGCATATGCGCTGCCATGCCATGGCGCTCAAACATGAGTGGATAACGCCGAACGTGCTCCTATATGCATGGGAAAGCGATCTACTTACCGTGACCCCGCAGGGGCACGTGTGCGAGATCGAGATAAAATGTTCATTGGGTGATCTGAAGAACGACCTGAAAAAGGCCAAGCACAGCCAGGGCATGCTCATGAACGGAGCGTTCATGGTGAAGCCTGAAGGTGAGTTGCTGACCGCGAACCAGGAGTATGAACATCGCCGTGAACGAGCCGGAGCTCTTCGCTGCCGAAGGCCGAATTATTTCGCATTTGCCATGCCGTGCGATATGTACCGTTCACGGGCGAAATTGAAGATCCCTTCCTATGCCGGTGTCTATACGTTGGATGAGCATGGCCGCGTTTTCGAAGAGCGCCGGCCCATACAGTTGCATACGGAGAGGATAACGCAGGAGGATCTGCTGGGGCTTGCCAGGAGAATGCATCACCGGTATTGGAACGAATTGAGAAAAGGGCAGCACGTTGCTGAACTTGATGTCCATGAGAACATCGAGATCGATCCGATCATTCATGATACATTCGAACCATGCTGAACATCTCAAGAAGCGTGATCCTTCTATGGATAATGTTGTTCCATTTTCAGAGCCACGCGCAGAGCGATAGCATGATGGTGTCGTCCGATCTGGACACCACCCGGATCACGATCATTGAGGAGATGCCTCAGTTTCCAGGCGGTGAAAAGGAGCTTTTCAAATTCATCTCCAAGAACATCACATATCCTGACCTTGCCATCCGGCACGGGATCCAGGGCACGGTCCATGTCACCTTTGTCATTGAGAAGGACGGGTCGATCATTGATGCGAAGGTGCTTCGCGGCATAGGAGGCGGATGTGATGAAGAAGCGTTGCGTGTGGTGAACGCCATGCCTGCCTGGTCACCAGGAAAACAAGGCGGCAAGGCGGTCCGAACACAATTCAACCTCCCCATCCGTTTCACGTTGACCGGCGTGGGGAAAAGCCGGAAGAAGAGCAGGAGCAATAAGAACTGATGATCCCACTTACTGCCGATCCATGCTGCGCATAAGAAGTCATACGGTCATTGTAATGGTCATCCTGCTCAAAGCATCGATGCATGCACAGAGCGACAGTTCGATGGTCTCCTCGAGTAATGATAACGTTGCGGATGAGGAGATGGTCTTTACGATAGTAGAGGAAATGCCTGAATTCCCGGGCGGACAACAAGCTTTGTTCGCTTATCTCGGATCGAATATCTCATACCCTGACGAAGCCATTCGGAAAGGGGTGGAAGGTGTGGTATATGTTGCGTTCACCGTGGAAAAGGACGGGTCGGTCAATGACGTGGATATCGTGCGTGGCATCGGTGCCGGTTGTGATGAAGAAGTGGTCCGGCTCGTACGTTCTATGCCGGCGTGGAAGCCAGGAACACAAAAGGGAACGCCCGTAAGTGTGCGGTACAATATGCCAGTGAAGTTCACCTTGCGCGGCGGAAAAAAGAAGCGTTCGAAAAAAGCCTAGTTCTAGAGCCTTATCGCACGCATCCGATCGGCAACGCTGCCATCCACACATACTTCGGCCAGTCTTCGATCCAGATACTTCTCATATCCTTCGCTCGCATAGCCGTACCTGATCATATGCAGGTCCAGCAACAGTTGATCGACGATCTCCCAAAGTTGGTGATCCACCGATCCCGGTGGTAGCTTTTCAAGTTCGCCCTTCACGCTTTCATATCGATCGAGCAGTTGATGATCGATCTTGCTATTCATGTGCCTTCTGCGCGAATAGGATGTAACCGAAGTTCAGGCTCCAGGCCCATGGCTCGCGCAATCCATCGAAGTAGCTCATGTTGAACCATACCGGCCCTACAGGAGACTGGTAGATCAATGACCCCGATCCGATGTAGTAACGGTCCACGAAAGCGGCACCAGTGGCCGGTACACCGTTCTGCCCACGAATGATGGGTTCATACGGTTGAAAGACATATCCCTCTAAACGCAGATCGAAGCGGTTGCGTGCCACCGCCATGACCGTTCGCAACCCGCCTGCGACATATTTCGGCGCACGGAATTCCTCGATGAAATAGGTCCTGCTCTCAGGGGTGGGCTGGAACGCTGGCGATCGTATGATGCTTGCGGTATAGTTGGAGAACATCGGCATGGTGCTGTAAACACCTTCAAGCAGTACACCCAATCGCAATGTTCCCTTTGAGATCAAATACTCATCCAGTTGGGCTTTGGCCATCCACCAATCATGACGATCCTCCATGCTCGTGGCCTCCGGTCCATATCTGGACCCGGGGTCAGTGAGCTCGCTCCCGGAGAATATCCTGAATTCCCCTTTCAACATCTCACCTCCATTGGCATGTTGTTTCCGGTTAAGTGTGTTTCGCTCTATGGCAAGCCCGCTGGTCAAGTGCGAGAAAGTGGTCACATCGGCCGTGTCACGTCCGGTGAAGATCAGGTCCTGGTGATATTGGTCACGGATCTCCGCCAGTTTCACATCGATCTTCAGAAGTCCTTTATTACCAAGACCGAGCCCCACGCCAAGCCCTCCCCAGCTCTCCTTGATTACCACGAATGATGGCATCACTTCATCGAAGAAAGTGGCAAAGCTCCTGAAGTGATCGAACCGGTGTATGGTAAAGGCGGGTTCCAGGAATATCGGCAGACGTGAAGAGAGATCGGTACGCATACGCAGTTGTATGGCCGAATAGAATTTGCCGAAATATGAGAGGCCTTCCACGTAGGCGGAGTGTCGCGCGAAGATGTTGTATCGTAACGCGGCCATGCCGGTATTGATGGGGCGCGAAGAGAACATGCCGCCAAAACGGACCTCGAGCTCCTTGGCGGGTCTTACCAGCAGGTCCAGGTCATAGTTGTTCCTTTCCCGGCGAAAGGTGGCACGCGGATGAAGCAGCGCGATGTTCTGATCGGCGTACAACCTGAAGTAGATCGGCTCCCATTCATCCTGCGTGAAAGTGCTCATCGCTTGCGACCTGAGGCTTCCTTCCACATACCGCCGTTGTTTTTCATTCAGACCATGGATCTGCAGATCACCGTAGATCACTTCAGGGAATTTGTTCCGGAAGGCCCGCCGACGCCTGGCGAGTTCCTCGCGATCCACGCGCCGCTTCACCTGTGCCTGTATCTCCGGCATCCGCTTCATGGTCTCCAGATAACCTTCACGGATGGCCGTGGCCGGATCGGTGAAATCGAACAGCGAAATATTCAATTGCGGTTCAATGATGACGCCGTTCTCACAGATTATGCTGTAATTACTGCGTTCCTGTATCATGGCGCGCACCTGGCTCATGAGATCATCTTCACTGGGAGGCGGAGCGTTGTAGGCCACGTTGCTGCCGACAATGAAGTCCGGCAGAAAATCCTCGTACATCACATCGCTGGGGAAATTGTTGTAGAGGCCACCATCCATCATCAGCGCACCGTTAACGCGGATCGGCTTGAAATAGAACGGATAGCTCATGCTCGCACGCACGGCCTGGACCAGGTCGCCTTCGCGGAATACCACCGATCGCTGGTTCGTGATGTCCGAGGCCACACAACGGAACGGTATGAACAGACTGTCCATGTTGTAATTGCTGGCGGCCGATGGGCCCATGAACCCTTTCATCTGCTCCAGGTCGATAAGCACCGGGCTGCGCAGGTTGGTGGGAAGCGAATATTGGATCGTGGTATCCAGGTCGAACTTCAAGGTGATCAATGAAGCATCAGGATGATCACGTTTGAAGAAATATTCGTGCTTATCCTCGATACCACCCACGGCCATGATCTTGAATTTCTCCGTGTGAAAGAGCGAATCGATCTGCCATGGAGAAAGGCCTGATGCATACATGGCGCCCACCAGGGCACCCATGCTACTGCCGGTGATGTAATCGATCGGGATGCCATTTTCCTCAAGTGCCTTCATGACACCGATATGGCTCATGCCCACTGCGCCACCACCGCTAAGCACAAGCCCCACCTTTTGCGCATGGCAGAAGGTGACAAGGAAAAGTGATATGGTGAATTGTAAGATGCGCAGCATCAGTGGTGGCCAGGCAAATGTAGCCAGCTACGCCGAGA
>JAEZAU010000169.1 GCA_023430325.1 Bacteroidota bacterium
ATCGATAGTCTCCTGCGGAACACGCGTGGTGTAATGGCCGATGCGATCCACGTTCTGTTTGCCGTGATAGGTGGCATAGCCGCTTTTGTAGATCAGCAATTCGTACGTAGGGCATGCGCCGAAACACACGGTGCGCTGAAGTTTGAAGACGAGACTGTCCGAAGTGGCGGCCGCAGGCTCCTGTGTTGAAGTAGTCGATGGCCCCGTGGCCGGAGGTGTTGGTGGGACCGGAGGCTCCGGTGTGCGAGCTTCTTCTGTGGTGGAACTTGTGTCCACGGCATTCTCTTTTTGTTTGCAGGAACCGAAAGCGATCGGAAGCATGCAGAGGGAAAGAAGGAGGGTTCTCATCGGCGGGCCTTTGTGCGGATCATGTGCCAAAGGTGGCATTAAATGAACTTCCAATGGTTAACATTGATCCAGTAGGGAAGCATACCTTGGAAGTTGCCACCTTCGTGTAAGAGAGACGAACTTTAATGAAAGTTTTACTTGGTCTATTGTGCAGTTGCCTATTCGTGCAAACAGAATCGGTACTTGGACAATTCGAGATCGATGGCCGGCGTGACTTTTCATTGCGGCCTGGTTCGATCGGGTTATCCGTGTCGGCGTTGAGCTATCCGCGGTGCCAAATAACACGAACAGGCGGGCCGCACCTTCCGATCAGAGCTAATCCGATTCCTGTTCATGGATATAAACTACAGTACATAAGACGATTTAGTGAAGTTCAGGGTTTGTCAGTTGGCTTCAGTTTGTCCTCGATCCCATTTCACATTGCCTATGAGCCAGGCGAGTTAAGGGATGATTCCTCCGCGGTAATTGTTCATAGCGGTCAAACGATCATCACGACTAGAAGCAGGCTTGACAGAGTGGGAATACATATTGGCTATGTTGTCAGTTTGCGTCGTTTTTTAGGGGGCGTTGTCTTTGCCGGCGTTGGAATTGGTGTCGATTCACGGTTCAGCAACGGCCATTTTTTTCTTCATGTAACGGATCGAACTGGTTCTTCCAGAGTAGACATACTGGAACTTGAGGCTAATTTTAATGATCCATTGATATATGGCGCCTTGTTCAATGTTGGTTATGAGAAGAGAATTAAACGAATTCATGGATTGGGATTTGAATTGGCTGCT
This sequence comes from Bacteroidota bacterium, assembly GCA_023430325.1. Classification (GTDB taxonomy): domain Bacteria; phylum Bacteroidota; class Bacteroidia; order Flavobacteriales_F; family PHOS-HE28; genus PHOS-HE28. The sequence goes on from JAEZAU010000169.1 coordinate 1,128, forward strand.
TTTATAACCGGGCAAGATTTGTATCGTGCTCAGTATATCATGGCCCCATCGGCACCACAACGGAACGCTGGAATAGTCGTGCAGTCGGCCAACTATGTAAGCGCATCATTAGTCTATAAGATCCATCTGGATTAGCGAAGCTTTGAATTTGCAGATAGTGAGACCAACGCCTCCCGCTACCTTTGCCGCCCGCAAAGAGCGAAGCAATGACATCGAGCGAGATCCGCCAGAAGTTCCTGGACCATTTCAAGGCACGTGGCCACCAGATAGTGCCCAGCGCGCCCATGGTGGTGAAGGACGATCCGACCTTGATGTTCACCAACGCGGGCATGAACCAGTTCAAGGACCTTTTCCTTGGCAACCGCGAGGCGAAATTCAAGCGGATCGCCGATACGCAGAAATGCCTGCGCGTTTCCGGCAAGCACAACGATCTGGAGGAAGTTGGGATCGATACGTACCACCACACGATGTTCGAGATGCTCGGCAACTGGAGTTTTGGTGATTACTTCAAGAAGGAAGCGATCCAGTGGGCGTGGGAGCTGCTGATCGATGAGTACAAGATCGACAAGAAGGATGTGTACGTGACCTATTTCGGCGGCGATGCGGCGGACAAACTGCCGGCCGATGAGGAGACGCGCGATCTGTGGCTGAAGTACCTCCCGGCGGAACAGATCCTGCCTTTCAGCCGCAAGGATAATTTCTGGGAGATGGGCGATACCGGTCCGTGCGGGCCGTGTACGGAGATACATGTGGATGTGCGATCGAGTGAAGAAAAGGCCGTAAAACCTGGACGTGATCTGGTGAATAACGATCATCCGCAGGTGATCGAGATCTGGAACAATGTGTTCATGCAATTCGAGCGGAAGGCCGATGGATCGCTGGTAACGCTGCCTGCGCAGCACGTGGATACGGGCATGGGTTTCGAGCGGTTGTGCATGGTATTGCAGGGCAAGAAGAGCAACTACGACACCGATGTCTTCCAGCCGATGATCCAGGCGATCGCCAAGAGGTGCGGAAAGCAGTACGGAGGTGTCATTCCGGGCTCGACCCGGAAACTCGAAATTGTCGATCACGCGCTTCCGGTCCGCAATACTGCGGACCAAGGCCGGAATGACAAGTCGGACATCGCGATGCGGGTGATCGCCGATCACATCCGAGCGATCGCTTTTGCGATCGCCGATGGACAGTTGCCGAGCAATACCGGCGCGGGTTACGTGATCAGAAGGATCCTGCGGCGCGCGGTGCGCTATGGTTACAGTTTCCTTGATCTCTCCGATCCGTTCATGCATTCCTTGATCGGTGTTCTGGCCGATCAGATGGGCGCACAATTCCCTGAGTTGCGCAAGCAACAACAACTGATCGAGAACGTGGTGCAGGAGGAAGAGAAGGCTTTTTTGCGCACGCTGGATCAAGGGATCAAACGACTTGGATCAGCGCTTGGCGAGAGTACAGGAACACTTGCGGGCGACAAGGCTTTCGAGTTATTCGATACGTACGGCTTCCCGATCGATCTCACGCAGTTGATCGCTCGGGAACAAGGCCGCGACGTGGACATGAAAGGCTTCGAGGCGGAACTGCAGAAACAGAAAGATCGATCGCGCGCTGCGTCCGCCGTTTCAACCGGAGATTGGATCGAACTGAAAAAAGGCGAGACCGAATTCATCGGTTACGATCAACTGCGATCGGAAGCGAAGATCCTTCGTTACAGAAAGATCAGCGGTATAGGCGGCGATCAATTCCAGATCGTGCTTGATCGCACGCCGTTCTATGCGGAAGGCGGCGGCCAGGTGGGCGATACCGGCTGGTTGATCAGTAAAGACGAGAAGATCGACGTGATCGACACGAAACGTGAGAACCAGTTGATCGTTCATTTCACCAAGGAATTGCCTGCCGATCCTTCCGCGGAATTCGTCGCGCAGGTGGATGAAAAACGTCGCGCGCTCACGATGCGGAACCACACAGCGACTCATCTTTTGCATCACGTTCTGCGGAAGCAACTCGGAACGCATGTAGAGCAGAAGGGATCGCTGGTCGCGCCCGATCGGCTGCGTTTCGACATCAGTCATTTCTCCAAGATCGGCGCGGAAGAGATCGCGACGATCGAACGGGAAGTGAACGAGATGATCGGCCAGGACATCGGGTTCGAGGATCTGCGAAATGTTCCGATCGAGAAGGCGAAAGCGATGGGCGCGATGGCGCTTTTCGGCGAGAAGTACGGCGACGAAGTGCGCGTGGTGAAATTCGGCCCGAGCGTTGAATTGTGCGGCGGAACACATGTGCCGCGCACCAGCGCGATCGGCCGTTTCAAGATCGTGAGCGAAAGTGCGCTGGCCGCAGGGATCCGCCGGTTGGAAGCGATCACCAGCGAAGCCGCCGATCGCATGATCGAGGAGAAACTCGCGAAGCTGGATGAAGTGACCACATTGCTCAAGAATAATGATGATCCGGCTGCAGCCGTGCGCCAATTGATGGAGCGGAACGCAGCGTTGGAGAAGGAACTGGAGAAGGCGGCGAAGGAAAAGGTGCAACGTCTCGCGCAGGATCTTCCGCAGAAAGCGAAACCGTTCAAGCAGGGACTTTCACTGTTGATAGATCGGATCGACCTGAACGCGCAAGGCTTGAAGGACCTCGGCCATATGTTGCGAAACTCCGATCCAGGAATGGCCGTGGTGGCGGGGACAGTTCAAGACGGAAAACCACTTCTGGCCGTATCGATCGGAAAGGAATTTTCCGCCTCCACAGGCGCTACGGCGAACGCGATCATCAAAGCCATCTCGGCCGAGATCAAAGGCGGCGGCGGTGGTCAGCCGGATTTCGCGACCGCCGGAGGAAAGGATCCTTCAGGCTTGGATCGGGCCTTGCAAAAGGCCGAAGCGGAATTGAAGAAGTTGTAAAAAAGAAGGCCACCGATCGGTGGCCTTCGCATTAAATGTATTCCGATCAAGCCATGGAAGGCGTGGGCTGTGGCGTAAGCCTGCGTGCTGGCGGAGGCGGCTGCTTTCCATAGACAGGACCGCGATATTTCGTTTCATCGCTGAGGGCAAGGTTCAGGATGTAGAGACCGTTCAACGCGATCACAAGCACGTAATCGAGCGTAGTACGCTTGCCGAAGCTCTGACATACTTCGATCCACAATTTCGGAAGGAAGTACAGCTGCCCCCAGATCGGGATCAACAATTTCCATCCATCTTTCGCCGGCCGGCCTACGATCTTCAGGAAAACAACGATGTTCCACACGGGTACCAGGGCTGCGATGCCGGGTTGACCGGCCTTTTCGTACAATCTCCACTGTGCAAGGGAAGCCACTACAACCATCAAGGCGATCGCATAATAGAACGCGTAGCCCATTTTAGCGTAGATGATGTCGTGCAGGTACTGTAAGGTCTCCATGGCTCGCAGATTTTAGTTAGACCACCGGGAGTTATCGGGTTCCACTGTAAAAGACGTATGGAAATGCTTCCGGTTGCCTCTCTCAACGCGTGAGGATGCCCACTTTATTTTGTTCATATCATCGATCGGACAGTGAGAAATAGCCATCGGTGGATCCTGGAGCAGGACCGGGCGAATAAAAAGTAGTTTTGGCCGATGATGCGGCCTCTTGAAGTGCTCGTACTGCTCGGTGGGAACGAAGGGGACCTACAGGAGATCTTCAGGTCCGCCGAGAACGAGCTGAGTGGGAGTGGCCGCATTCTGGCGCGAAGCCGCGATCATTGGACAGAGCCTTGGGGCTTTAAGGACCCACGCCTCTTCTTGAACAGGGCCCTGCTCATCAGCACGGATCTGCCGCCCGATGCTTTGATGGCCGAATGTCTTGAGATAGAGCGGCGACATGGCCGGGTCAGGAAGATAGGCCAGCCGCCGGCACCGCGACCATTGGATATCGACATCCTGTTGATCGAAGATCTGGCACACCGCAGTGAGATCCTTCAGGTGCCACATCCGCGCATGCATCTGCGCACATTCGCGTTGCAGCCCGCGGCCGACATCGTGCCGCTTTGGGTTCATCCAAATGAAGGCATGACCGTCATTGACCTATTGCAACGTAATCTGCCTACGTTTCTGCCTGGTCGACAAGCTGATGTATGAACACTTTCAGCACAACCTTATGAACGATCGGTGGGGTGGAGCATATTCCAGCTTGGTAAGCCTTTGAGGATCACGCAACTTTAATGCTCACCGGCCGATGTGGAGAAGTGCGGGCGGTTGGTCTATAAGTTGCGTGCGGTCCGTTCCTATACTTGCACCCGAATTCAAAGAAACTTAAGACGCTCATCCATGCAAAAGCGGCACATGAAACGTCCTGCTCTGATCGCTGCAACTGCGCTGCTACTGGCCGGTTGCGGAGGTTTGGGCAAGATGAACAAGTATGCAGAGAACATCAAATACACGGTAGATCCGAACCCTCTCATTGTACAGGGCGACTCGGTGGCCATCAATATCAGCGGCAATTTTCCGGGTAAATATTTCCACAGAAAGGCACAGGTCGAACTGACCCCGGTGCTTGTGTATACCGGTGGCGAAACACCGGCAAAGACCGTTTATTTCCAAGGAGATAAGGCTGTCGGCAACTATACGGTGGTGCCTTATGAAGGTGGAAAGGCCTTCACATACAACCACAAGGTGGCCTATACACCCGCCATGGCCGAGAGTGATCTGGTGGTGCGCATCCTTGGCCGGCAGGGCAAGAAGGAAAAGCCCTTTGAAGATGTAAAGATCGCCGATGGTGTCATGACCACACCTTATCTGTTGGTGGCTGATGACAAGGTCCTGCTCGGTAAGGACCAGTTCCAACGGATCACCAACCACACACAGGATGCGGTGATCAACTATCTGGTGAATTCCAGCGTGGTGCGTCCTGGTGAGTTGAAGGAGCAGGACGTGAAGGACATGAGCACGTTCATCAAAGGGTTCGCTGCCAAAGGCAACATCGATCTGAAGGGCCTTTCGATCGATTCATGGGCCAGTCCTGAAGGTGAATTGACCTTGAACGAGAACCTGGCCAGTGATCGTGCCAAGAGCGCACAGAATTGGGCGAAGGGTGATCTCAACCGCGCGAAGTTCGCTGATGCCAAGAATGACGCCTTCTACACCCTGAACCCACGTGGCGAGGATTGGGATGGTTTCAAGCGGGAGATGCAGCAGAGCCAGGTGCCAGACAAGGATCTTGTACTGCGCGTGCTGGAAATGTATCCTGATGTCACCAAGCGTGAACAAGAGATCAAGAACATGGCCGCTACTTACAAGGAGATCGCAGATGAGATACTCCCCAAGTTGCGCCGCAGTGAGATGAGCTTGAACTATGAGGTGGTGGGAAAGACCGATGCCCAGATCACCGAGATGAGCCGTAGCACACCGGATTCCCTTACCGTGGAAGAGTTGCTCTTCGCTGGAACGCTCACCACCGATCTGAACGAGCAGCTGCGGATCTATCGGGAGACCGAGCGCGTGTACCCGCAGGACTACCGTGGCGCGAACAACGTAGGCTACGTGTTGATGATGCAGAACAAGGTGGATGAAGCTCAAGCCCAATTCCAGAAGGCGAACAGCATACAGGAGAACCCTGTGAGCAACAATAACCTTGGCGTGGTGGCACGCTTGAAGGGCGATCGTAAGCGGGCGATGGAGCTTTATGGCAAAGCCGGTGAGGCAGGGCCTGAAGTGAAATACAACATGGGCATCGTACACATCCAGAACGGTGATTACAGTGCGGCCAATACCAACATGTCCGGCCAGAATACGTTCAATGCTGCATTGGCGAAGATGTTGAGCGGTGATGCCGCTGCCGCCCAGCGTATCATGGAGCAGGCTACGGAGAAGGATACTGCCCAAGGGCATTACCTCATGGCCGTGATCGCCGCCCGCCAGAGCAATTGTGATGGTGTTCGCGATCATTTAGGCCAGGCTGTGCAGAAGGATGCCAGCATGCGTGAGAAGGCGATGAAGGATCTTGAGTTCCGGAATTGCCAGGGCCAATTGGGCCTTTGATCGGAAGTTCGATAGTTACTAAAGGGGCGCCTCACAAAGGCGCCCCTTCTTCGTTCTGACTTTCTGTATACAGCGATCGAAGCTGGTGTTCGAGGCAAATGCCATTCACCATCACGGCGGGAATATTTCGGTGAGAATGATCTCAAATCCGGATCGGTATGTTGAAGCATGCGATCAACGAAATGTTGGCATACTAGCCGACGATACTTTGAAAATACCGATATGGACGCAGAACTCAGCTTAGCAATGACCAGAATGGCGTAAGTGGAGCAGCCGGAAAGCCCACAGGCCGTATTCCCGCAGTTCTGCGGGAATACGGCCGCGGACTTGCAGGCGAAGCCACGCCCCGGCGGGATCCCGCCCAAAGAAACCTAATGAAATAGATCGAGTTCAGTGACGCTGGCCAGATCGTAGATCAGAATACGATCTTCTGTCTGCGTATGCGAGCACGGTATTTCTTCGAACCGCTACGGTATTTGAAGATCTTGTACTGCGCATTGAAGGTGAGGAAGATGTATGCGTCAAGATCCTTGCTGTCTCCCCGTTGCTGGCCTTCGGCGGTGGCACCATAGATCCCTTCTTCGATCAGGAGATCGAGGCTGGGGTCTGCCAGATAGGCGGCCATCTCCCCGTTAAGGCCATTGGCTTCTCTGATCGCCTGTTCGTTGTAATAGACGCCGCTCACATCGTCGATGTAATCGGTGAAGGTCTTGGTGTATTGAAGCTCAAGGCCGAGGCTCCATTGCTTGGAGAATGAGCGGCGCACACCGACGCCCATCGGAATGCATAACCCCATGTTCTGGTATTCTTCGGGGCCACCCGGAAGGCCCTGTCCTTCAGTGCGTAAAGGCCTCAGGTTGACCCAGGCATTGTTGAACTGGGCTTTTGGCTCGAAGTAGAAACCGCCGATACCTGCGAAAAAGTAAAGACCTACACGGCTGGACTTGGTGCCCTTGACGCCACGCAGATCGTAGACGTGGCCCAACTCCTCCCGGTAGAGGTGCAGTTCATAGCGAAGGCTCGCCTCGATCACATCCGACCTGAAATGGAGGTTACGGTTATTACGGAAGATCTCCCGGGTCAGATTATCGTTACCGGCCAGTACACCGTAAGCGATACCAAGGCGCAGGGCCTGTTTCCGGCGGATGTAGTAACGGTAACCGAAACTTGCGGCGGGCCGTGTCTGGCTCAGTTCCAAATCCCAGATGAAGGGTGATCCGATCTGGTTGCGGCCACCGAGTTCACCGAGGAAATTCGAGATTCCGAAGGCCAGGTTCAGCTCATTGCGGTTGGTCTTCCAGTAGGATGACTGCCTGAAATACTGCGCGTTGAGGCCGGACGACACAGCCGCGATCAAGATCAAAGCAAGAAGGGAACGCTTCGCGGATCGGAGCATCAGCTAATGGTGGCAGCCAAATATAGGTGGTTTGATCTTCTCAACGCCAGAATATGCGTCCGCCAATGAACTAGACAGGGTTCTTGCTGGATGGTTGCCTGTGAGGTCAATTTCTTCCGGTGAACCACCATATCACGATCCCTGCGCATACTGAAACGTTCAGTGAATGCTTGCTTCCGAACTGGGGAATGATCAATGCGTCGTGGCTCATGCGGAGTGCTTCATCGCTTACGCCGGATAGTTCGTTGCCGAAGATCAAGGCTACTTTTCCGTGTGATCGTTCCCATTCGTTCAGGGGTAAGGCGTTCACGGTCTGTTCCACCGCGATGATGGTATGGTCCTGCAGCTGAAGTAGACATTCCTCGGTGGAATCATGCTGGACCCATGGCACCGATGCCGTGGCGCCCAAAGCCGTCTTCTCGATCTCACGGTGCGGGGGGCAGGGAGTAAGACCGCACAAATGGATCGCCTTCACTCCAAAGGAATCCGCAGTGCGGAAGATGGAGCCCACATTATGCCTGCTTCTCACATTGTCCAGCACCACCACTATTTCCGAGACAGGAACATACGAAGCGGCGTCTACGCGTGCAAGCTCATGCATTTGCAGCTTCCGATCGTCATTCAGGTGCATTTGGGTGATCGTTGGGAAAATGTGAAGAACGAATTGGTGGGCGTGCAGGATAGGCGGATATCTTCGGCGCAAAGGAATTGATCGGATTGGCAAAGGACAAGGAGGGCACACCATTAATGAAGCAGTATGAACGCATCAAGGCGCAATATCCTGATGCTGTGCTTCTTTTCCGTGTGGGGGATTTTTATGAGACCTTCGGTGCTGATGCCATCACCGCGTCACGGGTCCTGGGCATAGTGCTTACCCGGCGCAATAATGGGGGAGGAGATATCGAACTGGCGGGCTTCCCGTATCATTCCCTGGAGACATACCTGCCCCGGTTGGTGCGAGCGGGTCACCGGGTCGCCATTTGCGATCAATTGGAAGATCCCAAGCTGGCCAGGACCGTTGTGCAAAGAGGTGTCACCGAGGTGGTGACCCCCGGCATTTCGTTCAGCGATCAGGTGCTTGATACCCGGTCCAACAACTGGCTGGCAGCGATCGTGGGGGAAAAGGGTACCTACGGGCTCGCATTGGTGGATGTGACCACCGGCGAGTTCCTGGCCGCGGAAGATGATGCCGATGGAATATTGCGAGTGCTTGAAGGACATGCCCCCAATGAATTGTTGTTCCCTCGTGGTACGAAAGACCCGGCGATCCTGCCACTGCTCTCACGTTGCTATACACATGGTTTGGAGGAATGGGTCTTCAACGGTACCACCGGCAGGGAACGTCTGTTGCGGCATTTCGGTACCAGTACCCTGAAGGGCTTTGGCATCGATGAGCTTTCGCAAGCGCAGCGTGCAGCAGGAGCGGTACTTCAATACCTGGGTGATACTTGTCATGACCGGCTGGCGCACATCGATCGCATCCGGCGTGCATCGGCATCGTCCTTCCTGGGCCTCGATCGTTGTACCGTTCGGAACCTAGAACTGGTAACCCCGATCAATGAAGGCGGTCGTACCCTGTTGCAGGCCATGGATCGCTGCTCCACGGCCATGGGTTCCCGGCTCCTGAAGCGTTGGTTGCTCTATCCGCTCATCGATCCCGTGCAGATCGGGTGCAGGCACGGGCGCGTCTCTGAATTGCTCGCAGCCCCGGATCTGATGCGGACCTTCCTGGAGTTGGCCGAGGATATCGGCGATCTCGAACGCCTCGCAGGCAAGGCCGCGGCAGGACGCATCGGCCCGCGGGAACTGCTGCATCTTCACCGATCGCTGCTGGCATCTGAACGTATGAAGGCCGTTCTGTTGGAACATGGGAACGCCCTTGGCAGGAGCGTGGAGCAACTCCATGTGCCGGTGCAGCTTGCCGGAGAGATCGCACGCACGCTGGTAGAGGTACCCGCGGTCAACTTGTTGAAGGGCGGGGTCATCGCATCGGGTATTCATGCCGAACTGGATGAATTGCGGCATGTAAGCACCCATGCGAAAGAGTTATTGCTCGGGGTACAGGAGCGTGAGATGTCGCGTACGGGCATCACCTCCCTGAAGATCGGCTTCAACAATGTCTTCGGTTATTACCTGGAGGTGCGGCATGCACACAAGGAGAAGGTGCCGGCCGAATGGGTTCGCAAGCAGACCCTGGTGAATGCAGAACGGTACATTACCCAGGAATTGAAGGACCTTGAGGATCGCATCCTGGGAGCAGAGGAGAGGATCCTCGCCCTTGAGGCGCAGATCTTTCATGATCTGGCGGCCAGGGTGGTGCAAGAGATCTCTGAAGTGAAGGAGGTCGCTGCCGCCATGGCGGAACTGGACATTCTCTCGGCCTTTGCACGCAATGCACAGGAACGGGAATACTGCCGGCCGGTATTCCTGGAAGACCGGTCCATCGCCCTGCGCGATCTGCGGCATCCGGTCATCGAACAGCAGCTTCCGCCAGGCGTGCCCTATGTTGCCAACGATATCCAGCTCGATCCGAAGGAGCGGCAGATCGTGATGATCACCGGACCGAACATGAGCGGCAAATCGGCCCTGTTGCGGCAGACAGCTTTAGTGGTCATCATGGCACAGGCCGGAAGCTTCGTTCCAGCCTCTTCTGCTGAACTGGGTATCGTAGATAGGGTGTTCACCCGCGTGGGTGCTTCCGACAACCTGAGCACCGGCGAGAGCACGTTCATGGTGGAGATGAACGAAACGGCAAGCATATTGAACAATCTCAGCGATCGCAGCCTTGTGTTGCTCGATGAGATCGGACGTGGAACAAGCACGTATGACGGCATTTCCATCGCCTGGGCGATTGCGGAGTTCCTGCATGATCATCCCGGCCGGCCCAGGACTCTTTTCGCCACGCATTATCATGAGTTGAACGAGATGGCGGCGTCCTTTCCGCGCATCCGCAATGCGAACGTTTCCGTGCGTGAGGTGGATGGCAAGATCCTTTTCCTGCGGAAATTGGTCGCGGGTGGCAGTGATAGGAGCTTCGGCATCCACGTGGCCGAAATGGCCGGCATGCCTGGCAAAGTGGTGCAACGGGCCCAGAAAGTCCTGGCGCACCTGGAGCGAAGCCATGCCGGTGATCTGGGTGCGGAAAAACCATCCCTGGAGGTCCTTCCTCCCGATATGAAGGATCTGGGCAGGGAACTTCAGCTGAGCATCTTCCAATTGGACGACCCCGCCTTGGAACGGATTCGCGAAATGATCGGTGCGATCGATATCGATACCCTTACTCCGGTGGAGGCCTTATTGAAACTCAATGAGATCAAGCGATCGGTGGAGCGCCAGAAACTGAAGAAGGTTTGATCGAAATTCTTCACGTTACTCTACGATCCGATCACCTTGTTATATTTGCACCCCCAATGCGAGAGTAGCTCAGTTGGTAGAGCACGACCTTGCCAAGGTCGGGGTCGCGGGTTCGAGTCCCGTTTCTCGCTCCAATGGATGCCTTCCACAGCGGAAGGCATCGTTATTTTGTGGGCCTTACCTCCCGCCCGGGTGGTGAAATGGTATACACGAGGGACTTAAAATCCCTTGGTCCGTAAGGGCCGTGCGGGTTCAAGTCCCGCCCCGGGCACCACCGGTCTCCGATCCATTCGTGCAAGGAAGAACGCGGATAGCTCCCACGCCCAGCGGTCTGTTGCACCGGGGTAACGCGATCGATTTTCTTCTTACGGGTCTGATCGCAGCGAAGTATGATCTCTCGATCCTGCTGCGTATCGATGATCTGGACGCTGAGCGTGTGAGACCTGAATATGTTCAGGATGTGTTCGATTCTCTTGATTGGCTGGGAATCCTTCCCGATGAAGGTCCCAAGAGTGCCGGGGATCTTTATGGATCATGGAGCCAACGCTACCGGATGGATCGGTATGAAAAGCTGCTTCGCGATCTGTATTCGGTGAATGCCATCTATGGATGTACATGCACCAGAAGCTCACTTGAGGGTACGGCGATCTATCCTGGTACTTGTCGTGGTAAGAACATTCCGATGCATGATCCGAAAGCAGTCTGGCGCATTGCAGTACCTCAAGATGAAAGCGTCATCATGCGGACGATCGGCGGGCAGACCGTCGATCTGGATGTCGGTTCGCTGATCGGTGATGTGGTGGTACGCCAGCGGCCTGTGAGCGGGACCAGCAGACCGGCCTACCAGATAGCCTCGCTGGCCGATGATATCCATTTCGGGATCACACACATCGTTCGCGGCGAAGATCTGCTGCCTTCCACGGCGATCCAGTTGTATATGGCGAAATTGCTTGGTCTCCGACAGTTCCAGCAGGTGCAGTTCCTTCATCATCCATTGGTGACCAATGATCGTGGCGTGAAGCTTTCAAAATCGGCTGGATCTTTTTCATTAAAACAGATCAGATCGAGGGGTGAAGCTCCTGATGGGATCCTGGCGGAAGCGCGTGAAATGATGGAACAGCTCTTCAAAGACCACCTGCTGTAACGATCGCGATGGCAGTGGCAACGGAGGTAAGTGCCGCAAGGGTGAGCCCGATGATCGCGAACCCTTTTCCGCCCATATCATGCTTGCGGATCCGCTTGATCGAGATCGCCGCAAGAATGAAAGTGATCCCGAGCAGTACGATGACCGCAAGTGTATTTGTGGAGGTAAGGCCGATGCCGATCGCCGCGATCGCGGTCAGAAAGACCACCGGCGCAAGCAGGTTCACTGGTTTCTTATGTTGGGATACTTCCGTTTCGGGCAGTTCCTGCACGAGCTCCAACAGTGTATCATTCGATCCGATCGGCCGGTATGATGATGGAAGATGAGTGTCGATCGATCTTTCGATCGTGACCGGTACATCATGGCCGCTCTCCTTGTTCGATCGCAGATCCCTGGTATGGTCTGCCGAAGCGGTCACGATCGGTTCGATGTGATGGACATCAGAATTTCTTGAAGAGGACCTCTTCGGATCGTTCGAGAACAAGGCCAGGTCCCAGCCAGGCAGGTATTTCCGTTTTTGAAGGAGCCCGGTATCGCCCACGCGTCTGGCATTCCCACAAGAAAGGAGCAGGGTGCAGAGAACGATGTACGTCGATATGCGCATCGATCGCGATCAGCGCAAAGCTTCGCGCAGCCGGATGATCCGCACGGCATGAAGCATGCGGATGATCGGCCATGTGGGATCGAACTCCCACCACTTGATCGCGAAATTGGGCCGGGCGGCGTTCGCGTGGTGATTATTGTGCAATCCTTCACCCATCACCAGGATCTCGATCGGCCACATGTTCCTGCTGGTGTCGGTCACCTTGAAGTTCGTGTAACCATATTTATGCGCGAACCAATTGATGATGGCACCATGCATGGGACCCATCACATAATGCAGTGGTAGAAGCAGGAACCACCACGGTGACGGAGCGAAGAGGACATAGAAAAGGGTGTATGCGGCGACCCAGGCAAGACGCGCCGCCCAATGATCGGCGAATCGTTCGAACGAAGGCCAGGAAGGAACATCGCGCGTGAATCGCTCATCCACGTTGATCTTGCGATCGAAGATCTCATGGTAGATCGTCTTGGTGCGCCACATCATGCTGAACAGGCTCGGATCGTACCTGGGCGAATGTGGATCGTTCTCGGTGTCGGCATAGGCATGATGCATCCTGTGCAATACCCCGTAAGCGTATGGGCTGAGGTAGCTGCTCCCTTGTGCAATGAACGTCAGTACATGGAATGCCTTCTCCCAGAATGGCGTCATGCTGAACATCCGGTGGGCTGAATAACGGTGCAGGTAGAAGGTCTGCACGAAAAGGCTCAGGTACCAGTGCAGGATGAAGAAGATGATGATCGCGGTCACGAGAGGAGCAAAAATGGAACGACAAAGTTAGCCTTTGGCGGGGAGAAACAGACCTCAACTGTTTTCAACACCCCTTCGCCTTCCCGCGCCGGCCGCTAACTTTACGGCTTGCCGATGGACCATCTCAAGGGGCTCAATCCCGCCCAACTCGCAGCCGTAGAACAAACTGACGGACCCACCATGGTGATCGCCGGGGCAGGCTCCGGCAAGACCCGCGTGCTCACCGTGCGCATCGCGCACTTGATGACGAAAGGTGTTGATGCGTTCCGCATACTTGCGC
>JAEZAU010000046.1 GCA_023430325.1 Bacteroidota bacterium
AGCTCTTCATCCTTGAACTGCGGATCACCGATCACACGGATGGTGATCCGATCGCCAAATCGTTCCTTCAACTTCAATAATGCTGGACGCGCGTACTGGAAATGCTGGATGGTGGTTATGCTCCCGCTCCAACCGATGCACACCGGGCCATCCTCCTTCCGCGCATCGATCGGATGATATTCATCTGTATCGATCGTGGTCGGGATCACCGTCACATTGCTGTTGAACTGCCGTGCATAACCGGCCAGGTAGTCGTTCCCGGCAAAGACCATGTCCACCATGCCGATGATCTTCGATGTCTTGCCCGGATCTTTGATGAACTTCCATTTCCGGTTCGCTTCGCTCACGTTGCTGAGCCAGATCGAATCGTCAAAATCATAGATAGTACGGGCGCGGCCACTGGCGAACTTCCGCTCGAAAAAAGTGCTCCTCGTCATCAATGCTTCACGACAGATGAAGATGATGTCGTAGTCGTTCATTCGTGCAACATCGGCCTGCCTTTTGGAAAAGCTGCGCGCAATGAACCCCACCTTCTTCACCAGATGGCCGGGCTTATAAAGGAACGCGTCATCACTCTCCTCAACGATGTAGGAAAGATCGCATTGGAAGCCGTTCTGCTCGAGGTACGGCATGTATTGCTCGAATCGAAAACGCTGGTTGGGCGTGCGCGCGGGACGGTGCGTTGCTATGAAAAGTACGCGAGGCATCAACTGCGCCAGCTGGGCGGAAGGTTCCGTTCGATCTCGATGTTCCCGAAGCTGCTGCTGCTTCGCGCACCCACCTCCCTGGCCCATGGTGCCATGCGCGCCAGACCTTCCTCCAACGTGGTCTCACGCTGCCTGCCGAAGACACGTTCCACCTTGCTGTGATCACTGAAGGCGAAGGTGACCTCGTTGCGGGCCTCCAGATGCTGCACCTCTCCTTTAGTGTTCATCACCTCCTGGACCAGGCCGGCCAATTGGTTCACCGTGTACGGACGATCGGCGCCCACATTGAAGATCTCACCGAAGGCCTCTTTGGTGGTGGCCGATCGTGCAATGATCGGAATGATGTCGCCTACGTACGTGAACGCCCGCTTCTGTTCACCATCCCCGAAAACGGTCATCGGCCTGCCCTGCATCAACTGGTTCATGAAGATGCCGACCACGTTGCGGTAGCGATCGCCGAGGTTCTGGTATTCGCCGTAAACATTGTGTGGACGAAAGATCACGTAGTCCAACCCGAACATGTGCCGCGCCGCGTAAAGGTCCATCTCCACTGCAAGCTTCGCCACGCCATATGGATCTTCGGGCACAGGCCGCATATCCTCGCGCATCGGTGGTTCCAGAGCGCCATACACCGCAATGCTGCTGGTGAACACGAAACTCTTGACGCCATGGTTCACCGATGCATTGATCAGGTTGATGCTTCCGATGAGATTGTTCTCGTAATTGAACCTGCGTATGAAATGGCTGAGCCCTTCGGCGGCGTATGCGGCCAGGTGATACACGTGATCGAACCGATGTTCCTTGAAAAGCCGGTGGATCAATTGCTGATCATTGATCGAGCCATGAACGAAGGTGGCTCCCTGATCCACCTGATCGGCAAAGCCACCGCTGAGATCATCAAGTGACACCACGGTGTGCCCGAGCTTCAACAGCTCCTTCACAAGATGGGCGCCCATGAATCCGGCACCTCCTGTTACCAATGATACTGGCATGCTGCGAATATGGTGAACTTGAACGAAGTTATCATGAGCGATAGGCCACACCGTGCCAATAGGGTGTATTGCCGGAGAATCGGATACGCTCGAAACCCGATCGTTCGAGCATTCCGCTGATCTCTTCCCGTGTGAACCGCTTTTCCACGGAAGTACCGAACCGATCCAATGCATCATTGCGCATGATGCGGAAACTTTTGTTGTGGTAGAATGACAGGGGAAGGTCCTTCCACCTGCCGATCCCGGCTTTCTTCAAAAGCCACGCGAACCTTGCCAGCGGCCAATAGACCAGGGCGGCGATGACCTGGCTTTTCGCATACTTCACCGGATAAGGTAACGGATGCATCCACCGGCGCAACCGATCGCTCAACCGGTAGGACCATTTGAAGATCGTCCCCCGTTGTTCAAGTGCATAGTAGATATAGAAGTACAATGCACCACCATGCCTGAGGATCCGATGGACCTCCTTCAAGGCCTTCGACGGATCTTCAAGATGATGTATGACGCCGAGGCACAGCGCCAGATCGATGCTATTGCTGCGCAAGGGAAGATCTTCGGCCCGGGCCATGCACCAGCTGATGTTCGTGCGATCGGAATTCACACGCGCGGCATCCACCACTGCTTCGCTCGGATCGATGGCCACGATCTTGCCGACATGCCGGGAGAGCCACCGGCTCCATCTTCCACTACCACAACCAATGTCGGCCACCACGATGTCCTTGCCGCGGAATTCCTGCGGAAGAATGTCGAACAACTCCGAGGTGAGCACATCGAGTTCCGCTGCATCGAACCTGCCGAACCGCTTCCATTCGCGCGCGAAATCATCCAATAGTTTTCGATCGGATCCTGGATCCGCGCGAATGAAGGAAGGTACTTCCACCGCGTTGGATGAAAGGATCACCTGCGGATCGCGATCGTACGGCGGAAAGACCTTTTCCAACATGAAGATGGCTCGCAAGGTATGGGCGATGACCTTTCATGAAGCACCTTTGCACAGATGATGCGGCGGCTTTTTCCCCGTTGGGGTGTCCTGTTGATCGATCTGGGCCTGTCCCTGGCGTCCCTGGCTATCGCCTATCTGCTGCGTTTCAATTTCCAGGTGCCTCCTCATGAGATCGATCTGCTTCTGCCCGTTGTTCCGATCTTTCTGCTCATACGCCTTTCCACTTTTTTGTATTCGGGCATCCACCGGCTCATGGTGCGGCACACCAATACCGAGGATGCGAAACGGATCTTTTTGACGGTATTGGGCGGATCGCTGCTTTTCGGGCTTGCGAACATATTACGTTCGGAATTCTTCGATGGCCTCTTCTTCCTCCCACGGGCGGTGATCATCATCGATTTCATGGCCACCGCAATGCTGTTGATCGTGGTGCGTATCGGTTTCAAGCTGCTCTATCTGCGATCGAAAGGGGCCGGAAAGGAAAAGGTCCGTGTCATCATCCATGGCGCAGGTGAAGCCGGGTTGATCACCAAAAGAACGCTGGAACGCGCGGGCACGGCCAGATACGAAGTAGTTGCCTATGTGGACGACGATCCACGGAAGCACGGGAAGATCCTGGAGGGCGCCACCATTCATCGCACCGAAAAGCTCGGCGAGTTATTGGATGGATCGGAGATCGATCAGGTGATCATGGCCATTGCCTCGCCCGATCCGGAGAACAGAAGGCGCGTGGTGGAGATGTGCATGGCCGCCAATGTACGGGTGCTCACCATTCCTCCAGTACGCGATTGGATCAACGGGCAGCTGAGCCCTTCGCAGATCCAGGAGGTGCGTATCGAGGATCTGCTCGGTCGCGCCGTCATCCATCTCGACCAGGCGGAAGTTTCACGACAATTCTCCGGCAAACGCGTGCTGGTGACCGGGGCTGCAGGTTCCATCGGCAGTGAACTGGTACGCCAGCTGGCCGCCATGGAAGTGTCCCGGCTGGTCCTGGTGGATCTGGCGGAATCGGGACTCTACGATCTGGAGACCGATCTGAGAGCGAAAGGATCAAAAGAGCTCATCTCGATCATTGGCGACGTGCGCGATCGTTCGCGGATGGAACGCATCTTCAAGGATCAAAAGCCGCAGATCGTCTTTCACGCAGCCGCCTACAAGCATGTGCCGATGATGGAAGCCCAACCCGCGGAGGCCGTGCGCACCAATGTGACAGGCACAAGCATCGTTGCGGCCATGGCATGCGACCATGGTGTGGAACGGTTCATCTTCATCAGCACGGACAAAGCGGTGAATCCTACCAGTGTGATGGGCGCATCGAAGCGGATCGCGGAAATGGCCGTCAGCAGCATCGCCGATCGATGCAACACGGTGTTCGTCACCACGCGGTTCGGCAACGTGCTCGGCTCCAGCGGATCGGTGATCCCCCTTTTCAGGCGGCAGATAGCGGCAGGTGGACCGGTAACAGTGACGCACCCCGAAGTGACGCGGTTCTTCATGACGATCCCTGAAGCCTGCCGGCTGGTGCTGGAAGCCGCCACTATGGGAAAAGGCAACGAGATCTATGTGTTCGACATGGGTGAGCCGGTGCGGATATCGGACATGGCCCAGAAGATGATCCGCCTCAGCGGCATGGAACCCGGCCGCGACATGGAGATCGTATATACCGGCCTGCGCCCGGGTGAAAAACTCTACGAGGAACTACTTGCCACCAGCGAGAACACACGGCCCACGCATCATCCGCGCATCTTGATAGGCCAGGTGCGGAAGGAAGATCCACAGACAGTGATGGCGGCCGTGGATCGGCTTGGCGAACTGGCTACGGCCGCCGACGAAGATGAATTGGTGAAACTGATGAAGGAGCTGGTGCCCGAATACCGGAGCAACAATTCAGTGCATAGTAAATTGGACACCCCACAGAAAGGCGCGTGAAGCGCGTACAGGTACTGATGGCAAAGGACAAGAACTTAGAGATAGCCCGGCTACAGAAAGAGATCGGTGATCACATCGGCATGGGCCCGGCCACACTGGTGTTCAACTTTGATGAGGACAAGAACACAAAGCGAACGAAGCTCTACCTGATCACCGTGAATCCGCGGCACAACCAGAGCTTTCTTTTCCATTCCACCGAAGGAGGCGACAAGGAGGATGCCCTGGAAGAGATGCTGGACTATGTGCGCAATTACAAGGAACGCACCAGCAGTTACACCGTGCAATGGAGCACCCGGGGGGACAACAGCCTGCAGACCTCCTATTTCCGCGCAAAGAACATCCTGGAAGCCTTGGACAAGCTCTTTTATGACCGGGACCCGAATAGCATCACCGTGTTCAGCGTGATATTGAACCCGATCAGTTGATGGAGAGTTCTAGGTTGATATGTGATAAGTGAAATGCTGCCCGTTCCCATCCAGATCCGATTTGCTGATATCGACGCGGCCAGACATGTGCACAATGCCGTGTACCTGCATTGGTTCGAACTTGCACGCATTGCCTTGTTCCGCAGTTTTCTACCTGCCGATCATGATTGGTCGAGAGAAGGCCTGATCATTGCCCGCAACGAGATCGATCACAAAGCTCCCGTGTACTTTTCCGATCGGATCGAAGTGGACGCCTGGTGCAGCAGGATCGGCCACAAAAGCATCGAACTACGCTATGCCGTCATTCGCAAGGATCTTTCCGATGTCATAGTTGCACAGGGCGGCAGTGTGCTGGTCTGCTTCGATCATAAGAACGGCCACAGCATACCTGTTCCTGAAAATTGGCGCAGCGAATTGCAAGAACTCCAGCGACCTTCCTGATCCATGAACGCCATTACCCTGACGCCGCCCGGCACCATCATTCCCGAAAGTGAACTTGTGCTCAATGCCGATGGATCGGTCTACCATCTTGCACTACGACCCGAACAGATGGGCGATCTGGTCTTGATCGTTGGGGACCAGGGCCGGGTGGAACGGATCAGCAGACATTTTGAACGGATCGAACACCGCTCGCAGAACCGTGAATTCGTGGCGCATACCGGGGTATTCAGCGGAACGCATATCACGGCGCTCAGCACGGGCATCGGCACGGATAACATCGATATCGTGCTGAATGAACTGGATGCACTGGCGAACATGGATCTGAAGGAACGCACACCCAGGAAGGAACAGCGGCAGTTGCGGATCATCAGGCTCGGAACGTGCGGAACATTGCAGGAGGATATTCCATGTGACAGCAGGATAGTGAGTTCATACGGCATCGGGCTGGACAATGTGCTTCACTTCTACGCTTACGAGAACATCGATCCGGAGACGCGCTTGTTGAACGCGTTCCTCGATCATTGCGAATGGCCGGGGAACCTGCCCCTGCCCTATGTGGCGCAAGGCGATCGGAAACTGGCCGAGCTTCTTGGATCGGGAAATCACACAGGTCTCACACTGACGGCAAGTGGTTTTTATGCGCCACAGGGACGCATGCTGCGCGGGGTGCCTGCGATCGAAGGATTGAATGATGTGTTCACCACTTTCGAACACGAAGGCGAACGCATCCTGAACTATGAGATGGAGACAAGCGCTCTTTATGGCCTGGGCGGAATGTTCGGCCACCGCGTATGCACGGTATGCACAGTGGTAGCGAATCGCCTGCGCAAGGAATACAGCAAGGACCATCACGCGGCCATCGACAACATGATCCTGGAAGTGCTGGA
>JAEZAU010000052.1 GCA_023430325.1 Bacteroidota bacterium
CGTTTCCAGTATTTGTAGATCACCAGGCCGATGCCGTTGAGGCCGCCCCAGATCACGAACATCCAGCTGGCGCCGTGCCACAGCCCGCCGATCAACATGGTGAGCATGAGGTTGAGGTTGGTGGTGATCGCCCGATCGACGCCCGGAAAGAGGTTGGCGAGCACGACGAAAAGCGCCACCACGCTGAGGAAAGCGACCGGCAGCCAGAGCCAGCCGGTGAGCAGCATGAGCATGATCAGGATCACGCCGAGCATGATCCACGAAAAGAGCGATCCGCCGCGGTTGCCGCCCATGGGAATGTAGAGGTAATCGCGCAGCCAGGTGCTAAGGCTCATGTGCCAGCGGCGCCAGAAATCGGCCACGCTGCGCGCCTTGTACGGACTGTTGAAGTTGATCGGAAGTGTGAAGCCCATGAGCAGGGCCACGCCGATCGCAATGTCCGTATACCCGCTGAAATCCGCATACACCTGCAGACTGTAACCGTAAAGCGCCATCAGGTTCTCGAAGCCGGTGTAGCGCAGCGGATCGGCAAAGACGCGATCGATGAAGTTGATCGCGATGTAATCGCCGATCAGCATCTTTTTCGCCAGACCGTTGAGGATCCAGAACACGGCGATGCCGAACTGCTGGCGCGTTAATTTGAAGTCTTCGTACAACTGCGGAATGAACTCCGCCGCGCGCACGATCGGTCCGGCCACGAGTTGCGGAAAGAAGCTGACGTAGAATCCGAAATCCAGGATGTTGCGCACCGGTTTCACGTGGCCGCGGTACACATCCACAGCGTAACTGATCGTCTGGAAAGTGAAGAAACTGATGCCGACGGGCAGCAGGATCTTGTCCACCACGAAGTGAGTATTCCATGCGAGGTTCGCCCATTGCGCGAAATAGTTCACCGGCGTGAACGAGGTGCCCAGGATCGCGTTCACGTTCTGCACCACGAACTCCGCGTACTTGAAATAACCGAGCGTAAGCAGGTTGATCGAAATACTGAGCGCCAGCAGCCATTTTCTTTTCCGATCGGATCTTGAGTCGTGGATCCCTTTGCCGATGAAGAAATCGCTGAGCGTGCTGAAGAGCAGGATCAGCACGAAGAAGCCGCTTGTTTTCCAGTAGAAGAAAAGGCTCGCCGCGAACAGCCACACGTTGCGCAAGGCGCGCCGCTTGTAGATCACGCTGAAGACAGCGAGAACGATCGCGAAGAAACCCCAGAAGAAAAAGCGGGTGAAGATCAGCGGCTCGGTCTCGTCATAACCGAATATGCTCAACCAATCCACGCCCTCACTTCCTTCATTCATTCATGATCCTGATAAGGAACGGGATGTGATCATTCCACCGGTTCTTGACCGGCCTAAACTACAATGAGAAGAAGACGCGGATCAGCCAATGGCTAGCCTTCCGTCAACCCTGCCTTGTCGAAGTTTTCACCAGGAAGCAGGATGGTGTAGGTCTTCCCGTCCTTGTTGGTGAGCTTATTGTCACGCAACCATGGATTGAGGAGCTTCAAGGTCTTATAGTTGGCACCCTGCCTGATGGCGAAATCCGCGAGATCCTCGATCGGCCCTGAGACTTCCACAGCGCGCGTTGGATAAGGGGGATACAGGTCTTTTTTCCGAAGGTGGAAACCATATCGTTCGGGATCGCGCATGATCTCCTTCATGGCCATGATGCGGAAAACATAACGTGAGGTCTCTTCAGTGAGCAGCAGATCGAAGTAATCCTGCTTTTTCTGACGGGTTATTTGTTTGTTCACCCCGCCCATGCCCAGGTTATAGCTTGCGGCCGCCAACGCCCATGATCCATGCCGCGCGTAGGCCGCCTTCAAATAACGACAGGCGGCCTCGGTGCTCTTTTCCACGTGATAGCGCTCATCCACCTCGTCGCTCACTTCAAGGCCATATTCCTTGGAGGCGTCCTTCATGAACTGCCAGTAACCCGCAGCACCAGCTGGAGAGACCACATTGGTAAGTCCACTCTCGATAACCGCCAGATATTTCATGTCATCTGGAACACCTTCACGCTTAAGCACCTTTTCGATCAAGGGGAACCAACGGTTGGCGCGCTTATGTGCCAGCAAGGTGTTGCTCTGCCAGTAGGTGTTCACCAGTAGTTCGCGATCGAGGCGTTCCCTAACATCAAGGCGGCCCAAGGGTACTTCTTCACCACAGAAGGTCAATTCGTTCGGAAGGGTGAGCGAGAATACCTTGTAAGAATCGTTGAAATGGCGGAGATGGTCCACGTCGCTCTCCTTGCTGGTGGCCGAGAAGGTGAACAGATGCATAAGGGCGGCACCGGAGAAGAGCAGTGCTGTCCAGAGCAGTACCTGCCCAGTGGTCTTGAGTGTTCTGCGATGTTCGCTCATGTTACAGGTGGCCTTGTCCTCTGCGAAATGACGAAGAACGTGCCGAAGATGATCAGGCAGTATGATACGAATATGAACGTATGAATGTTCCCCCACTGGGGAATGTGCCTGAACATTACGAATGTAAGGAATATATTGACGAGGCTGATCCCTGTGAAGACCAATGCGACCTGGCCATCGCTGAGGCCTGCGTAGCTCAGGTGATGAGTGGTATGATCGCGGCCACCCACGAATGGGGAACGGCCGCGCGAAATGCGCCGTATGGAGACCACTGTGGTATCCACGATCGGCAGCAGGAAGACGATCAGCGCTGACAGGATCTGTCGGGTGGGCTCCATTTCACCAGCAGGGGAGGGAGCGTTCCAGAAGAAACGGATGCCGATGAATGCGAGGAACACCCCCAGGAACTGGCTGCCGGTATCGCCCATGTACATGCGGCTGGGGTGCCAGTTATGGAACAGGAAGCCGCTCAGTGAAGCTATTACACCGATCAGGAGCACCATATACACGGGTTGTACGGCATCCAATGTCATCTTCACCACTATGGCAGCGATAAGGATCATGATGGAGACCACCGTGGTTATGCCGTCCATATTATCTAGCATGTTGATCGAATTCATCATGCCGACCACCCAGAAGAGGGTTAGAAGGACGTTCAGCCATTGGGCTTCGAAAAGTTGGATGCTGGTGCCGGAGGTGATCAACATTGCTCCACAGATCAGTTGCACGGCGAACTTCAACAGAGGGCGGGTGTTGTAGGAATCATCTGCAAGACCCATGAGGAAGCCTAGTGAAGTGGCGCCCAGCAGGCCCAAAAGCTCGGGACGCTGGGTCTCTTCGCGCTGCCCCGGAAAAAGAACACCGTATATGGTGAAAGAGACCAGGAACAGCATGTAAAAGCCGATGCCCCCGAATGCAGGCTTGTGCGTACTGCTCCATCGTACCATCATGGGATCGCGATCGCGCATGCCCAGTGTGCGAGCGAACCGCATGAAGAGCGAATCGATCATAAGGCTGAAGACGAGAACGCCGAAGAACAGTCCGGAGTAGATCAGGAATAGCTGTGTGCTGGTGTACATCGTTCAGCGTTTTTCCCAATTCCCCTTGAAAGGTATTCCCTCGGCATCCTTCGGGCTGATGATCGGGCTTGTGACCCCCCAGTCTATCGCAAGGTCGGTGTCGTTCCACAGGATGGTGCGTTCACTTGCCCTATCATAACCCTTGGTGCATTTATAGGCGAAGACCGTATCATCCGCAAGGCTCACAAAACCATGGGCGAAGCCTTCAGGTATCCAGAGCATCTGTTTGGATAGGCCGTTCAGTTCAAGCTTGAAATGCTCCCCATAGGTGCTGCTTCCCCGGCGGATATCCACCACCACATCGAGCACACGTCCGCGGACCACATGTACCAATTTGCCCTGCGCGTGTGGCTGGAGCTGGAAGTGAAGACCGCGCAGCACGTTCTTGCGGCTCACGCTCTCATTGTCCTGCGAAAAATCCACATCCATGCCAACGGCAGAGTTGAATGCCTGCCTGTTCCAGGTCTCCAGGAAATGGCCTCGATCATCTGTGAAGATCCGTGGTGTTATGACCAACAGACCATCTATCGACGTGCTCTCAATGTTCATGTTCAACGGCCGAAGAACCAGGCCAGGGCACCTTTGGGTCTGCTGGCGGCGGCGCGGTCCTCATAGTACCCGCCACCATAACCCTGACCATAGCCGTAGCCATAACCATAGCCATACCCATAATTATAACCGTACTTGTTCCGGTCGATATCAACCCCGTTCAAGATCGTGCTCAACCGCGTGATATTGTTCTCATTGATGAGCCGGTCCACGTTCTGCACGAACTGCTTCTTGCTGTAATCGCTCCGGAAGATGTAGATCGGATAATCTGCACGTTGGATCATGGGGATACCATCGGTGACAAGACCCACGGGAGGATTATCGATCAGCACCACATCGTAACGGCTGCGCAGTTCCTCAAGGATCGAATTCATCCGATCGCCCATGATCAGTTCACTGGGATTGGGAGGGATCGGACCGGCGGTGATGAAGTCCAATCCATTCAAGCTGCTGTGCTGCACACAGTCATCCAGCGTATGCTTATTGATCAGGAGAGTGCTCATTCCACGGATGTTCTCCACGTTGAATCCCAGGTGGATCTTCGGTTTCCGCATATCAAGGTCCACAATGATGACCCGTTTACCACCGAAGGCGATGATGCCTGCCAGGTTGATCGCCACGAAGGTCTTGCCCTCACCCGATATGGTACTGGTTATTGCGATCAATTTCGGGCCTGGCTCATTGTCGATGAATTGGAGATTGGTGCGTATGCTCCGGAAGGATTCTGCGATCAATGATTTGGGGTTCTTATCTATCAATAACTGGGAAACAGGGATCTCCTTCTTGTACTTCGGGATCATGCCGAGGATACCGATGCTGGCGTGCGAAAGCTTCGCGATATCATGCAGGGAGGTGATGTTGTCATGCAGGATATAACGCACCAGCACTATGAGAAAACTGACTATGAAGCCGGTGAGCAGGTAGGTGACCAGGATCATGTTCTTCCTGGGGCTTATTGGATCGCTCGGTGTTGTTGCCTCCTCCAGGATCCTGTTCTCAGAGACGAAGCCTGCCTTGCTGATACGGTGTTCGATCTCTTTCTCCAGCAACTGCGTATAGTACTTCTCGTTGATGCTGAAGATCCGTTCCACCCGTGCGTACTGCAATTCTTTTTCCGGTAGGCTGAGGAAGGCGGACTCTATATCACGCAAATGGGTGTTGAGCTCATCACGGCGTGTTTCCGCCCGGCTCCTGAGCGTATGTATGCTCTGCAGGATCACCTGTTTCTGCACATCGATCTGGTGTTCCAGCATCTGCACCGTGACGTTCTCCGAAGTGGCTTCGATCGAATATTCATACCTCTTCTGCAGAAGGTCCTGCAGGGTCTGTATCATCGGGGTGAGCGTATTCTGGTAGTCCGTACCGATCAGCAGGGGCAGAAGGTCATATGCATTGATCTCGGGCAATGGCCGATCGGTGGCCCGTTCGATCTCCTTGAGCAGCTCAACCTCCAGGGTCAGCTTCACCATCTCGTTCTCATAAGCGGTGCTCCGCTCCAGATAGATGGGTGTGAGTTCATCCACGTTCGCTACACGATTATCGATCTTGATGCCCTGCATCAGGTTCTCCGATTCACGTAGCTGGCTGAAGACCGTGTCCTTCTGGGTGCGGATGAATTGAAGGATGCTTTCCGCACTCTCGCCCTGCCGCTCCACATCATATTCAATGAACGTTTCCGCCATGGCCTGGGCAATATCCCTTGCCAGCGTTGCATTCTCGTTCTTGCAGGTGATCTCAACGGTCTTGGCCGTAGGGTCCAGCAGGTTCACATCCAGGCGCATGGAATACCGCCCCAGCATGGCATCCTTGGAATTGATCACCATGTAGAAGATGTTGCGCGCATCTTCCTGTAAGATCAGGTGTACGCCCTTCAGTTCTAGCGTGCAACTGAAATGCGGGGTGCGGATCACCTGATCATGCTCCAACTCGAATTCAAAAGGATCGGTGCCGATCGAATAACGCATGGTGAAACGGCGGGGGTCATTGAATTCCAGGAAGATCGGCGTGTCATATACAGCTTCATCAAGAACGGTGAGATCATAGACGATCACTGGGCTGCGCGTGTAGTATTCTTCGGTCAAAATGTGGCCCCGATTGTAATAGCTCACCTCCAGTGGAAGCTTGGCAAGAGCCCTGTTGATGAAGAAGCGCGAACGCATCAATTCCACATCGGCCTGAAGATTATCTGCTTCGTTGAAGGTCGGAACGCTCAATACCTGGCTGGCCGTGTTCGTTTCGCGAAGTTGGAGCAACGCGCGGGCCTGATAAGTAGGTGCCGTGTACCGCAAGTACAGGAATGCCGCAGCCAGTGCTGTGAGGATGCTCAGGGTTATCCAGATGAGGCTGCGCTTTATGATGTAGAGGAACAGGCCCAGCTCGAACTCATTGCTGAAGTTCGTGATGCGCTCCCTGTAACTCTCGAAGTTGAGGTTACGCTGGCTGATGTCTTCGCTGAGCATCCGTTGCTTGTGCTCTTATCTGAAGCCTCTGATGATACCGGCCACCAGAACAATGCTGGTGAGCAGGGTCACGAAGGGATTGAGGTCTTGAAGGATCTCCCGGGCTATCTCCGGTGTTGGTTCCACATAGACCACATCATCACCCTGCATCACGATATCCGCGTATTTCAATCCCTCGATGGTGGAGAGATCGTATTGGTACACACGCCTCACACCTTGCTCATCAAGACGGAAGAGCTTTACCCGCCTGGCATCACCACGCCGGCTCAGGCCGCCAGCGAGACCCAGCACCTCCAACAAGGTCATGTTGTTGTTATCGAGTTGAACGATCCGCGCATCGCCACCTCCGCCCGGAAAGACCACCACGCGCCTGTTCACGATCAGGATCTGGGCGAAAGGCCTGTTGTAGTACTGGGAGTACTGTAGTTCGAGATCATGCTCGGCCT
Organism: Bacteroidota bacterium; assembly: GCA_023430325.1. GTDB lineage: Bacteria > Bacteroidota > Bacteroidia > Flavobacteriales_F > PHOS-HE28 > PHOS-HE28. Next base: position 6,893 of record JAEZAU010000052.1, read on the forward strand.
GGCGGATCGTCTTGCCGCCGATCGGGATCCTTCCGAGAAGGGGAAGCTTCACCTGGCCATCATATTCCACCGTGTAATTGAAAAGCATCCGGTTCATCCATTGTGCCTCGCGACCCGCTCCCTCGGAAACGAGGTCGATCATCTTGAAGCCATCATTGGCAAAAAGCCTGAACTGGATGATGTCGTTGGCATGGATGATCATTTCCCGCGTGGTGGTATCGGGCATCTGATCATAGGCGTGGGTGGTGGCCGTCTTGAACATGATGTCCCGGTTCACGGTGCATCCGGTGAGTATCATTGATGCTGTCAGGAGCACCACCAGGGACTTGCTATTGCATATCATGCGCGGCAAATGTAAAATTCCCCGGATGGCCAAGGTCTAGAGAAGTGAATGGTATAGTTGGGCCATTTCCTCGATCAAGCGCGTGTAATGGAACCGTTCCCTTACATGTTCCCAACCCTGTTCGCCCATTCTGGCGCGCAGATCGTCATCTTCCACCAGGCGGGTCAATTGCTGCTGCAGGCTCTTCAGGTCACCACTTTCGCTCAATAACGCGGTCCTTCCCGGCAGCACCACGTTCTCAATACCACCCACCCGCGTGCTCACCACAGGCCGGTTGGCCGCCTGCGCTTCGATCAGGCTCACCGGGGTACCCTCGTTCAAGGAGGTGAGCATTACGATATCCACCCCGGCGTTCACGATATCCATCTCTTTTATCCATGAAGTGAATGTGACCGTTGCAGGTTTTACGATCTCTTTTCCGGCCATGATGTTCGAAAAGCCATGGCCGTTCAGATACGGTGCACTTACCTGGCTGAGGCCTAGGTCACTGGCCTTCTGATGAAGAGCTTCGCGCATCTCCCCGTCGCCCACGATGAACGCTCTGATCTTCCGGCCTGTGCGTTTGCTCACTTCAGCTATCACTTCCAGGAACAACGGATGGTTCTTCACCGGTACCAGGCGGCCTATGATGCCTATGGCTATCTCATCATCGGACACGTTGTACATCTTGCGGAAGACCGCCCTTTTTTGCTGTTGATCTTCCTGGAACAGGGACAGATCGAAGCCGAGGGGCACCACACTTACTTTGGCGGCTTGGCAGATGCGGTGTTCTTCGACCAGTTCCTCTTTCTGCCTTTCACTGATAGCGATGATCCTGGAGGACCTGCGGGCCAGAAATCGTTCGATACTCTTGTACAGAGCAGTGCGAACGGGACTGAAATAGCTATGGAACACATGACCATGAAAAGTGTGAACGATGCCTTTCACGTTCATCTCATAAGCCGCCAGGCGGCCTACGGCACCAGCTTTTGCGGCATGGGTGTGTACCACATCGGGTCGAAAATCCCTGATCAATTGTTTTATCCGCCGGTAGGCACCATGGTCCCGCCAGGGAGCTATTTCTCGCTGAAGCTCGGGAAGGATCATTGCCTCCACGCCCATGGATCGTAGTATGTGGTGACTTCCCTCTTCAGTATTCTCCTGGCTTCCCCCCACCAGAAGGGTCTCGAATTCCGGAGGCATGTAACGGGTAAGGTAGGCCACATTATGCGTAGGGCCGCCCAGGTTGAACCGATTGATTATCTGGAGGATCCTGGGCATTCAGTTCAGGAGTGAATCGTACAGACCGGCCATATCCGTCACCAAGCGCGAATAGTGGAAACGCTCTTTCACATGATGCCAGCCCTGAAGCCCCAGTTCCTTGCGCAGAGCATCATTTTCCACCAGGGCGATCAAGTGGTCCCGAAGTCCATTGCGATCGCCGCTCTCACTGAGAAGACCGGTGATGCCCGAGCGCACCACGTTCTCAATGCCGCCCACGCGCGTGCTCACCACGGGTCTATTGGCCGCCTGCGCCTCTATGAGGCTTGCCGGGGTGCCTTCGTTCAAGGAGGTGAGCATTACGATATCCATCCCAGCATGCACGAAGTCTACCTCCTTCAACCATGAGGTGAATGTGACCGCGGCCGGTGCAACGATCGGTTTTCCGATCAGCATGTGCGCAAGGCCGTGGCCGTTCAGGTATGGTGCGCTGACCTGACTGAGGCCCAGATCGTTGACTTTCTGTTGAAGGGCTTCGCGCATTTCTCCGTCGCCTACTATGAAAGCCCTGATCTTGCGGCCTGTGCGTTTGCGCGTCTCAGCGATCACATCAAGGAATAGTGAATGGTTCTTCACCGGCACCAGACGGCCTATGATACCTATGGCGATCTCATCCTCGGCTATGCCATATACTTTACGGAAGATCGCCCGTTTACGCTGTTGATCTTCCTGGAACCTGACCAGATCGAACCCCAGAGGCACCACGCTCACCTTGGATGCCTCACAGATGCGGTGCTCTTCGACCAACTCCTGTTCTTGTCTTTCACTGATGGCTATGATCCTGGAGGACCGGGTTGCGAGAAAGCGTTCGATGTTCTTATAGAGTGCCGTGCGCACCGGCCCGAAATAGCTGTGGAAAACATGACCGTGGAACGTGTGTACGATCGCCTTGACGCCCAATTCCGAGGCGGCCAATCTTCCAACGGCCCCTGCTTTGGCGGCATGGGTGTGTACGATATCGGGCCCCACTTTACGGATGAGGGCTTTGATCTTGCGGTACGCGCCCCGGTCTCGCCACGGGGCCACTTCACGCTGGAGTTCCGGAAGTATTATGGGCTCAATGCCCATGCTCTTCAGGATGTGATGGCTACCTTCTTCCGAATGTTCCTGGGAGCCCCCCACCAGTACGGTCTCGAATTCTGGCGGGAGAAAACGCGTGAGATACGCCACGTTGTGCGTGGGGCCACCCAGGTTGAAACGATTGATTATCCGAAGAATTCGCGGCATAAATGGAGCTTTGCAAAGTTACGCCTGCCGTGCCGCACCGTGCTCATTTGCGTTGCCTGCGCCACCACGTCAGGTAGACGATCAATGCATGTACGGTTGCCTGTGCATCTCCTGATGAAGAGCTTCCAAGTCGCTTCAATAGCTTCTTGACAGCTACAGGGTCCAGGCCGGCGTTGAGCAGTTCTTCCGTGTTCATCACATCATTTACCTGCTCCTTGAGGGGGCCTAGGAAAAGTGATCTTAAAGGCACTTCAAATCCTTTCTTCGGCCTGCGTACGATCCGCTCTGGTAACAGATGTTGAAAGGCCTGCCGCAGCAAGGCCTTCGGTCTTCCTCGCCGGAATTTCATTTCCGCCGGCAGGGAAAAAGCGTACGAGACGAGACGGTGATCGAGGAAGGGCGTTCGCACCTCAAGGCTGTTGGCCATACTGGTAAGGTCCACCTTCAACAGCATGTCATTGGGCAACACCGTATGCAGATCGGCCCATAAAAGATCGTTCAGGTCATTGCCTTGTATGGATGCCGCCATTTGTTGACGCCGCCGATCGAATTCATACCGATCTTTCGCATCTCCCAGCAAGTCATCGATCACCGTATCATCCTCGAACGAGGCCAGCATCAGGTAGCGCTCACGTGGTGAGAGCGTTGCCGCACGTGAGAACTTGCGTAATTGCCGTACACGATCGGCCAACCTTGAATTGCGTGAAGCTGGAAGAAGGTCCCAAAGTGGTCCCCCGGCCTTTGCGAAGTGTTCCTTCATGCCAGCTTGTTGAAGACGGAGTTCGGCCTGGTGCTTACGATAGCCGCCGAAGACCTCATCAGCACCATCGCCGCTCAACGCTACAGTGACGAATTTCCGCGTATATCTGCTCAGCAGGTAGGAGGGAAGAGCGCTACTGTCAGCAAAAGGCTCGTCGATGATAGAGAGAAATTCCTGGTAATGTTGGGCAAGATCATCTTCGGAAAGCCTCAAAGTGTGATGCTCCGATCCAATGTGCCGGGCCACCTCTTCGGCATATTCCGTTTCATCAAAATATTTCTCCGTGAAGCCGATGCTGAAGGTCTGCAGATCGGGTTTGTGTCTTTTTGCAAGTGCGGAAATAATGCTGCTATCCAGGCCACCGCTGAGGAAAGTACCGATCGGGACATCGCTCAACAACCGGATCCGAACGGCATCATCAAGCAACCGCCTTACATACTGCACCGGATCGGCGATGTTCTTGGATCTTGCAGCTTCTTCTTCATGGTAGTACCACCGTTGAACATCGATGCCTTTCCGATCGATGGTGATGGAATGGCCTGGCAACAATTTATGGGCACTTTTATGGATGGTGTATGGTGCCGGTATGTAGTGATGAGTGAAATAGATCCGCATCGAGACATCATCGATCGGCAGATCGACCCCGAATTTTTCGAATGCGCGCATTTCACTTGCGAACAGGAACCGGTCCTTGAATTCTGTCCAGTAAAGCGGTTTCACACCAAACCGATCGCGGGCTACGAAAAGAGTATCATTGACCGCATCATGTATCGCAAGCGCGAAGAATCCGTTCAGATCATGCAGGAAGGCCGGGCCTTTCAAAGTGAAAAGACGAAGGACGACCTCCGTGTCGGTGTTCGATCGGAACGTGTGCCCTTCTGCGATCAACCTGCTGCGCAAGTCCAGAAAGTTGAAGACTTCACCATTGTAGACGATGGTATGGCGGCCGTTCTGATCGGTGAAAGGTTGATGGCCGGCGGCGCTTGTATCCAGGATGCTGAGCCGCCGGTGACCGAGTACCGCGCTGCCGGCGATGTACATGCCTTCGTCATCAGGACCGCGATGCGCGATACAGGCGAGTGCTTCGGCCGATCCCCGACCCACGGGATCTTCACCGCGTAAGCGGAAGGCTCCTACAATGCCGCACATCGGTCGCGAAGATCGGTCGATCAAAAGGAAACGGCCGGGTCTCCCGGCCGTTCATAGTCATTATCATTTTGATCAAAGATGGATCACCTCACCATACGCCGCCGCCGCCGCCTCCATGATCGCCTCGCTCATTGTCGGGTGGGGATGCACCGTCTTGATGATCTCGTGGCCCGTGGTCTCCAACTTGCGGATGCTCACCGCCTCGGCGATCATCTCCGTTACGTTGAGCCCGATCATGTGCGCGCCCAGCAGCTCGCCGTACTTCGCATCGAAGATCAACTTCACGAAACCATCGGTATTGCCTGCGGCCTTTGCCTTACCACTGGCGCTGTACGGGAATTTTCCCACCTTGATCTCAATACCCTTCTCCTTCGCCTGCTTCTCGGTCATTCCCACGCTGGCCACTTCGGGTGAGCAGTAGGTGCAACCGGGAATGTTATTGTAATCCAGCGGCTCAGGATGGTGGCCTGCGATCTTCTCGACGCAGATGATGCCTTCTGCGCTTGCAACGTGCGCGAGCGCCTGGCCTGGTGTCACATCGCCGATCGCATAGTATCCCGGGATGTTCGTCTGGTAGAATTCGTTCACCACGATACGGCCTTTGTCCGTGGCGATCCCCACCTCCTCCAGGCCGATCTTTTCGATGTTAGGGGTGATGCCTACGGCACTGAGCACGATGTCGCATTCGATCGTCTGTTCGCCCTTTGGTGTCTTCACAGTGACCTTGCAGCCCTTGCCTTTTGTATCCACTGCGGTAACTTCAGAACCGGTCATCACCTCAATGCCCTGCTTCTTGAAGCTTTTCTCCAGCTGCTTGCTCACCTCTTCATCTTCCACCGGAACAATGTTGGGCATGAATTCGATCAGCGTCACCTTCGTGCCGATCGCATTGTAGAAGTACGCGAACTCGCTTCCGATCGCGCCGCTGCCCACCACTACCATGCTCTTTGGCTGTTCGGGCAGCACCATGGCCTCCCGGTAACCGATGATCTTCTTGCCGTCCTGCGGAAGGTTCGGCAGAACACGGCTTCGTGCGCCAGTGGCGATCAAGATGCTCTTCGCTTCGAGCGTCTGCTTCTTTCCCTTGTCATCGGTCACCTCGAGCTTCTTTCCCGGCAGCACTTTGCCGGTGCCCATGATCACATCGATCTTGTTCTTCTTCATCAGGAAGCCGATGCCTTTGCTATTGCTGTCGGCCACATCGCGGCTGCGCTTTACCATTCCAGTGAAGTCGGCCTTGGGCTCGCCCACCGTTATGCCATAATCCTTAGCATGGCTGATGTACTCGAACACATTGGCGCTCTTTAAAAGCGCCTTGGTAGGAATGCAACCCCAATTCAGGCAGATGCCACCCAAAGATTCACGTTCAACAATGGCGGTCTTAAGGCCGAGCTGGCTGGCACGGATCGCGGCGACATAGCCACCCGGACCACTGCCAAGGACAATGAGGTCGTAACTCATGGGGTTATCTGATGCGGAAGCTGAATAGATGGTTCAAATGAACGGGGGCGAAGTTAATCCCATTGCGATATTCACGGTCTGATCGGCACGCATGTGGCTGATCGATGCGCATGGGTAAGCGAACGCTGGTGCTTGGAGCCACTGAACGTACCGATCGCTATGCGAACCTGGCGATAAGAAAACTGCGGCACCATGGCCATGAGGTCATCGCCGTGGGTCTTCGTCCAGGACAGGTCGGGGATGTTCAGATACTGACGGACATACCCGAAGGTGCGGAGGTGGATACCGTTACACTCTACATGAACCCGCACAACCAGATACCCTGGCAGCAGAAGATCATCGATCTTGGACCTGAACGGATCATCTTCAATCCAGGTACTGAGGATCTGGGTTTTGAGGCGATGGCAGAAGCGAACGGCATTCAACCAGTGATCGGTTGTACGCTGGTGATGCTTTCAGCAGGAACCTACTGAAAAGAGAAGCCCCCGCCAGGGCGGGGGCTTCGATCGATCAAGGTTCAGATCAACGGCCTACCATCAGCTTTTGCGTGCTGGTGCCATCAACGTTGCTCGCGCGGATCACGTAGAGACCTTCAGCCAGGCCCATTTTGCGGCTGCTGATCTCAATACCCTTGCCACCCTGTGGCGTGAAGGTCTGCTGGAAGACGATGGCGCCACGGCCATCCATCAGCGTGATCTCCGTCGGGTGAACATCCATACCGGCCATCTCCACGAAGAAATTGTCGTTGGTGGGGTTCGGGAAGATGGTCATCGGAGTGTTGCCTGTAGCATCAGCCATTCCCACCGGTCCTCCGATCTGGATATCATCGATGAACAGGTTATTGGAGAATTCGCTCGATGTGAACCGGATGCGGAACCGGACGTTGCTGGTGAGCGTGTTGCCCGGGATGGTGAGCACCTTCTGGCGCCAGAGGGTGGGGATGGTGGAGTTACCGTTGGTGATCAGATCTGCACCTTGAATGGTGCTCTGGGTCTGTGTGGCAAGGTAATTCCAGGTACGCCCGCAATCGGTGCTGCGGAAGATCTCGATCTTTTCGGTGGCTCCTACAGGATTTTGCGGAGTAGGCAAAGTGGTGGTCTGTGTGGAGTAGGAATACCAGAAAGAGAAGGTGGCATCGCCGATACCCGCCAGATCCATGTTCGGGGAGATCAGTTCATCTATATCGCCGGAATTATCAGGATCCACCAGATCGAAGAAGTTGCGATCCCCACTGTTGAGGAACACGCAGGAGCTGCCGGTATGACCGGCCCAGTTGATACGCTGGAACCGGGTATGGTTACCCTCATAGTTCTCGGCAGAGAACGGCCAGATGTTCCAATCCTCTTCAAAGCTGTGGATACCGAGACCACCCATCGCGCTCTCCGCATCACCGATGTTCACCGCCCACTCGTTCGTCTTCGTGGAAGTACCGTGATCGTTGGTAACTGTGAGGGTCACAGTTTTCCAGCCTGGTGAGTTAAAGGTGATCGTTGGGTTGCTCTGGGTGGAAGTGGATGGTTCACCATCCTGGAATTCCCAATACCAGCTCGTTGGCGTTCCGGTGGAATTGTCCTTGAAGCGGATGTCCGTGCCCGCGCAGGTCATCGGCGGATAGGGGATCACGGGGTTGTCGAAATTGCCGCTCACCGTGCCAGGCACTGCGTAGAAATCGGCGCTTGGTGGGCAATCGATCTGATGCCCTTCAGCTATACCCACGGCCTGCAACGTGCTCTCCTGCCAGAGGTCCATGCGCTGGCCAACGGGTGAGTTCAGCGCTGCGCGCATACGCTCCACCTGACCTTGTGTGAACATTTTCTGGCAATAGGCATATTCCATGATGTTCTCCACGTTCTCCACTTCACCGTATGTGCCGATGATGCGCACGTCGTCGATCGAGAACTGGCCGGCCGCATCTTCGGCATTGTAGCCATAGATGCGGAATTTGAACTGGGCCATCTTATCATCATCGGTGAAGTTGGAGATGTTCACCGTAACACCGTTGTACCAGTTGGTGACATCTTCAGCGATGAACGCGACGGTTCCGCCTTGTACCTGGATCCCAGGATTACCTGCACCGGCGGTAATGTTCATGTTGGTGGTGAAGTTCGGTCCGCGGCGTACCACGAAAGTGCGGGGACCGGTCTCGGAGCGGCGTACGTTGAAGCGGATCTGCTGGATGGTCATCGCCGTACGCTCATCAGGCGTGAAGGAGATCTCGTAATACTTGTTACCGGTCACCGAAGTAGCGGGATCCATGTCACCGTAGGTGGTGCTTGAATCAGGCGCGGAGCCATCCCAGCCGGTAAAAGAGAATTCACCCGGATGTGTGGAACCAGATGAAACACCGACCGCCACCGTGGGGTGGATATCCAGGCCGATCTCCAACGTGTCCGCCCCAGGCGTGCCTTGACCACGGATCACCCGTGGGTCCCATATATCGCTGGGGTCGGTATTGCCACTACCAGTGGAAACACCAGCAAAATCCAGGGTCCTGTCAAGGTTGGTGGAGGAACAGAAATAGTCATAACGGAAGCAATTGCCAGGGGAGTGACCTTTGGTGATCGGAGTATCCTCCACACCATCATCGCCACAGTTCACCTCAGGGTCGTTGGTGCCGCCCCAGGTATGATCAAGATTGAAATAGTGACCGATCTCATGAGTGAGCGCGCGGCTGTTTGTTGGGGAGGAAGTACCGATACTGCCGACATAATCCTGCTTGATCATGATGCCATCACGCAGTTGGAGGAAGCCTTCGGCCGAACCTGGCTTGTAGGCATATCCGGCGGCTCCTGAGTCGATGAACTTGGTGACCCATACGTTCAAGTATTTCGATCGTGGCCAGGGCTTCAGTTTGGATTCATCACCACCGCGCAATGTTTCCACGGTCTTTATCCGGTTGATGCCGCTGGTGCAATTGCCCTGAGGATCCTTTGTGGGTAGGGCGAACTGCATTTCGGCATCCCCGGCGATGCTTGCGAAATAGGGGATCGCAGTGGCCAATTCGGCAGTGTTGAGCATTCGGAAATCGCTGTTGAGGATCTCCATCTGATCGAAGATCTGCTCATCGCTGATGTTCTCGATGCCACCCAGGTGAAGCACATGGAATACGATGGGTATGGTGACCACGATATCACGGCCGCGTACTTCGCTGTTCTCTCGGATCAGCCGTTGGATCTCTTCTTCGTATTCCGCCTCGCGTTGGAGGAGGGCAGGATCGAGCTCGATGAGCCGCTGCCGCATGATATCATGGGCGCATGGCAAAGGCTCCTGGGCAATGGTGGCCAGCGAAAGGGAACAAGTCGCAAGACCGAGTACAAGTTTTTTCATGGGTTATACCGATGTTCGCCGTAGGGCGCAGCCAAGTTAAGCAGCTTCGATCAATGCAGTGCCCTCCGGCCCGTGGAAAAGCGGCACGGACCGAAATGCGGACCTGTATACACAGGGAACGGTCCAGTTCGCTGAAACCCAGGTCTGCGGATACAGGAGTAGGATCAGTTGCACCGATCGAGATGTATAGGATTACCGAAAAGATCTTATCGATCCAGCTCGGAGATGATGGTGGCACAGGCCAGGCGCACCTGCTCCTGGGTGATGGTGAGCGGCGGTGCGATCCTGAAAGCGGTGGGGCAGGAGAGGAACCAGAAGCCTAGCACTCCCTTTTCCAGGCAACCTTTCACCACTGCTTGCACTCTTCCGGCATCGCCCAGTTCCACGGCGAGCATCAGTCCTTCTCCACGCACCTCAACGATCGCAGGGTGTTGCAGCAGTTCCTTGAAGAGCGCCCCCATCACCGTCGCGTTGATCACAAGCTCCTCTTCGAGAAGCACCTCCAGCGCAGCGTGGCCGGCTACGCACGGTATGGGGTGGCCACCGAAAGTGGTGATATGGCCGAGTATCGGATCCTGCGTCAGCAGGTGCATTTTCTCCTTCGATGAAATGAAGGCGCCCATCGGCATACCTCCGCCCAACGCTTTTCCCAAGACGAGAATATCCGGCACCACCTCATATTTCTGGAATGCGAAGAGCGAGCCGGTGCGGCCGAACCCGGTCTGTACTTCATCAAAGATCAATTGGGTACCCGTACGAGCGCATCGATCGCGCAACGCTTCGAGCCATTCCTTCCGCGGAACACGTACGCCGGCATCACCCTGTATCGGTTCCACCACCACCGCCGCAAAGCGCTCATCGATCAGCTGCAAGTCCTCATCATTATTGAAACGGATGAATTCGATCCCGGGGAGCAAAGGCCGGTTCCGATACTTCTTCACCTCATTGCCGGTGATGCTCAGCGATCCATGCGTGCTGCCGTGGTAGCTCTTGTGGCAGGCTGCGATATGGGTCCTTCCGGTGATGCGCTTCGCGAGTTTCAACGATGCTTCGATCGCTTCGGTGCCGCTGTTGACGAAATACACGCTATCAAGGTCCTTCGGTAATTGTTCCGTAAGCGCTTCCGCGAAACGAACCTGCGGCTCCTGGATGAATTCGCCGTAAGGGATAACATGCAGGTACCGATCGCACTGCTCATTGATCGCACCGATCACCTTCGGATGTCGATGGCCTATGTTATTGACCGCAAGGCCAGCGACGAGATCGAGATATCTCTGATCATCGCGGGTGTGGATGTAACAGCCTTCGGCATGCACCACATCCAATGCCAATGGGTAGGGGCTGGTCTGGGCAAGGTGGGATCGAAAGAATTGCTCAAGTAGCATAGGGTCAAAGTTCACGGATGTTCTCCGATCATGGATCGATGCTTTGTAAGCGACCGTATCGATA
>JAEZAU010000017.1 GCA_023430325.1 Bacteroidota bacterium
CATCAGGCTCGATCGGACCTGCAACGGTCGTGGACCTGATCGCCGATCTGCCGACCAACATGGCCGCTGGCGATCATACGTTCACCATCCGGTTCAGCGGCGAAAGCGGCACCTGGAGCGTTCCGCATTCCACAACCTTCAGCGTGATCACATCGATCGAAGAGATCCCCGGGTTGACCGTGGTGTTGATCTTTCCGAATCCGGTGACCGATCAGCTCGGAATTCGCATCTCCGCGACCGAAGCGCAGACTTTAGGCGTGGAGATCCTTGATCTGAGCGGAAGGTCGATCCAACGATCGGGACAATGGAATGTGATCGGCACCGATCAAAAATACTTCGATGTGAGCTCATTGTCGCGAGGCCAATACATCCTGCGGCTGACCGATGGTTTGAAGAGTATCAGTGTGCCGTTCATTAAAAACTAACAAAAGGTTTGAGATAGGGCAGAACGAGTACGCTGTGCATGAGAAGCTGTTCCGCCAGGAGCGGCTTCTCTTGCCTTTTCGCAATTGATCGTTCACAAACCATTCTCCTTTCCGATGTGAAGTACGACCCAAAAAATTCAGAGCCGATGACCATCGCGTGTTGAAGGCGAACGGTAGCGACCGTGATCATCATCGACTACTATTCATCCCCCGACCATCCACCAAATCCTGATCCTTGTGAAAGCACTTTTCCTCTTGCCAATGCTGATCTTTTCTGCGATCGGCATGGCCGCAACACCTTCTGGTCCATCAGATTTTGCCGACCCCACGCATCGTACCGCCGGTTTTGAAGAGAACAAAGGGCAGGTGCGAAGTACTGATGGAGCGGCCGCGCCGTACGTGCGATACCGGCTTTCAGAGAATAACACGCAGATCTTTCTTCTTGAGAACGGCATCGCCTACCAGTTCAGTAGGACGCATTACGCACAGAACAGTCTGGAGGCAAGGACTCACGAACGTATTGATCGTCCAAGTGCGAGGCAGATGGGATCGGGCGAGGAAGTCCGGCTCGAGACCTATCGCATGGACATGGTGCTGGAAGGCGCGAACCCCAATGCGCGGATCAGCACCGAAGGGATGAGCGAGGACTACACACAGTACTACAATCATGATGCGCTGGATGTACGCAGCTATTCAAAGGTGACGTACCATGACATCTATCCAGGGATCGATTGGGTGGTGTACACTACGGTTAAGGGTATGAAGTATGATTTCGTTGTGCACCCAGGGGCCGATCCCGATCAGATCAGGATGCGGTTAAAGCATCATGAGGAATTGTTCATTGAGCACAACGGTGAACTGGTCTTTGGGAACCGTTTGGGGCGGTTCATCGAAGGCAGGCCGGTTAGTCTCCAAGATGGAATGGAGATCTCTACTTCATTCGAACTCCATGATGATGTTCTCCGGTTCAAGTTGGAAGATCATGACCCCACACAGGAATTGGTCATCGATCCCGAACTTGTTTGGGCGACCTATTATGGTGGTGGTGGCTTTGAAGAAGGAGTTGCGACTGCTACGGATCTGAATGGTAATGTCGCGCTAGCTGGTTGGACGGATTCTGGATCGAACATTGCCGCAGGAGGGCATCAAGTGAGTTTCGGTGGTGGAAATTCCGACGCCTTCCTAGTGGTCTTCGATCCGAATGGCGTCAGACTATGGGCCAGTTATTATGGCGGAGGAGCGAACGAAGTAGGTTGGGGATGTGCCTTCGATCCTTCGGGTAACGTATTCCTTTCAGGATATACAGCTTCATCCTCAGGGATCGCATCTGGTGGTCATCAGAACACGATAGGGGGAGCGGATGATGCTTTCCTCGTGAAATTCGATGCTGCAGGATCCCGTCAATGGGCCACTTATTACGGTGGTAGTGATAATGAATCAATTGCTCAATGCGCAACAGATGTTAATGGAAATGTGTTTCTCTCTGGATATACAGTTTCCTCCAGTGGCATTGCGTCGGGCGGACATCAGAATGCTTTGGGTGGTGGAACCGATGCATTCCTGGTAAAGTTCAATTCCGGCGGGACCAGATCATGGGGAACTTATTATGGTGGCAGTGGGAATGAACATGGTACTGGATGTGTCGTTGACCAAATGGGCAATGTGTTCATCGCAGGGTGGACGGAATCCGTTACAGCCATAGCCTCGGGCGGGCATCAGAATAGTTTTGGAGGAACGCGCGATGCCTTCCTGGTCAAATTCAATTCGAGCGGTTCGCGTGCCTGGGGTACTTATTACGGAGGCAGTACCAGTGATGAAGGTTGGGGTTGTGCGTCGGATGGGGAGAATGTTTTCCTGACCGGTACCACAACATCCTACTCTGATATCGCTACGAGCGGCAGTCATCAATCCTTTCATGGTGCAGAGATCCCGGCTTATCAAGAAGGACTTAGTAACGATGCTTTCCTGGTGAAGTTCAATTCGAGTGGCATCCGACAGTGGGGTACTTATTACGGATACTATCAAGAAGATGAGGGATTCTCCTGTTCCGCCGATGCGGATGGCAACGTCTATATGGCAGGGGTCACGACCTCGGTCCAGAGCATTGCTTATGAAGGACATCAGAGCACTTTGGGCGGACAAGGTGACGGCTTCCTCGCAAGCTTTGATGCAGGCGGCACCCGTCTTTGGGGAACCTATTATGGGGGGAGCAGCATCGACCGGGCCCGGGGATCTGCGACATCAGTTGGAGAAGTGGTATATATAGTTGGTACTACTGCCTCCGCCTCAGGGATCGCGTTCAACGGGCATCAGAATACCACCACGAACCAGGCGGCATTCCTGGCGAGGTTCGGAGTGGGTATACCACCAAGTGTCAACATCGGTGCTGTACCGGGAAGCCCATTCTGTGCCGGGGAGCAATTGAACATTCCGTATACGGTGGATGGAAGTTTCAACAACGGAAACACATTCACAGCACAACTTTCCAACTCAAGCGGAAGCTTCAATAGTCCTGTTGCCATCGGTTCTCTGAACGGCACTGGAGGAGGTACGATCCTGGCGACCATCCCTGCTGGAACGTCCCCTGGCAGCGGATATCGAATTCGCGTTGTTTCCAGTGATCCGGATACGATGAGCCTGGACAACGGATCGAACATCACCATCAATGATCCGAGCACAAGCTGTATTTGCGCAAGTTCATCCGAGAGCGAACCGAATGATGTTCCTGCTCAATCCGATCCTATGACCGAGGGCGTTGCCTTGAATGGTTCCATGGGCGCATGTCTGAACGCGAACAACAGCACCGATCATCTCGGAATTTCATCCACCGTGCACGGCGTTCTTCAATTGGAAGCCTGCATCGCGAATTCAGGACCTGTGAATATTGATGTGACGATCCGCTTGATCGACCCCACAGGCTCTACGATAGGGACCTATTTGGTCCCAGCCGGTGCGAACAAGCAACCCATCGCCAGTGATCTCACATTTCCATGCCTGGGGATCGGGACGTACACGGTCGCGATCGATAACCCAGGCAATACGTACTGTACGTTCTACTCCATAACGTATTCCATCTCTCAGCCTGTCTTCGCCAATGATGTGGAACCCAACAACAGTCTGCCGGGTACACCAGTTGCGCATGATTCCTACACAGAGGGGCATCTTCAATTCCATGGAGAGAACAACTCGGACAACTATAACGTCATGCCACCTTTCAACGGCGTGATGAATCTCGAGATACAAGCTGAGCATTTTGGAACGGCCGCTTCGACAATGGAATTGACCCTTTATTCAACGACAGGGGCTATCATCCAAACATGGAACGTGGATGTGGGAGCGAGCAACTCACCGGCATCAACGATGCTGAGCATTCCATGCCGTAGCAATACCACGGATTACGATCTGCGGTTCTCAACATCCACCTGCGGTGTTTCCTACAAGTGGAAATACACGATGACACCGGCATACTTCGCGAACGACTCGGAGCCGAACAACAGCGCCAGTGGCAACCCTGTAGCCGACAGCACGTGGTATGATGGCCAGATAGGCTTCGATGACCAGACCGACGATGACTATTACAACATCGTTCCGGCCCACAATGGTGTGATGAACATTGAGATAGAGGCGGAACATCATGGCTCAACGCCTGGTGCCATGAATGTTACATTATTCACTACTACAGGCACTGCCATCGAGTCATGGACCATAACGGCGGGGGCCGATGGAATTCCTGTTGACACCATCTTCAGCATACCCTGCCGTAGTTCCACCACAGATTATGATCTGCGTTTCTCTGATGTCACTTGTGGTGTTTCCTACCGCTGGAAATACACGATGAGCGCACCGCTTTTCGCTAATGACGTGGAACCGAACCAAGCATACGGCGGCAGTACAGAAGCGGATAGCACTTGGTACGAAGGCCAGATAGGGTTCGACAACCAGAGCGATGATGATGTATACAACCTGGTCCCGGCCACCAATGGCGTAATGCACATCGAAGTTCAGGCGGAGCACATCGGGGATATACCAGGCAGCTTGGATATGACGCTGCTTAACACCTCTGGCGGCACCATACAGACATGGGATCTCGTGGTAGGTGCCAATGGAACACCTCAAACCACATTGGTGAGCGTACCCTGCCGCAGCAACATCACAGATTATGATCTGCGTTTCTCCGATGTCACCTGTGGTGTTTCCTATCGTTGGAGATACACCATGGCGCCACCGCACTTCGCGGCAGATGTCGAGCCTAACAACAGTCAGCCAGGTACCCTCTTGGCCGTTGATACTTATACGGAAGGCCAGATCGGATTCGACGGTGAAAGCACCTATGACATCTACCGGATCGCGCCGCAGTTCAATGGAAGGGTGAACGTGGAATTGCAGGCTGAACATACAGGTACCACACCTGGTGTAATGACGGTCGCGCTATTGACCACCACAGGCACCACGCAGCATACCTGGACTTTTCCCATCGGTGCCAACAGCGTCCCACTGACCACCATCCTTGATCGGACCTGCATAGGCGGGCAAGCCAACTATGACCTGCGTCTTTCATCATCCGTTTGTGGTGCCTCCTACAAGTTGAAGTATACGATCACACCGGCGGTGTACACGAATGATATTGAGCCGAACAACAGCACTTCACAAGCGATCATCCTCCCGGAGAACCAGACCTCAGATGGCCAATTGAATTTCCCGGGCCAGGACAATACCGATCATTACCGGTTGGCTCTTTCCGGTAATGGCATCCTGAACCTGCATCTTGAGGCCGAACACGCAGGCGTTGAGACCAACGCGATCATGACCGTGGAACTTTACTGGAGCGCAGGCCCGGTCTTGCAGTCGTGGACAGTGCCCATCGGTGCGGATGCCGTTCCGATCAGCACCACGCTGAACAGCTTATGCCGCGGCAATACTTCTCTTTACTACTTAAGGGTCAGCTCCAACATCTGCGGCACATCCTATCGCTTCAGCTATTCGGTGACACCGCCTGAGTTCACCCAGGATGTAGAGCCCAATAACGATGTCTCGCAGTCGATCATCCTTCCCGAAACACAGACGGCCGAAGGTCATTTGAATTTCTCTTTCGGGGATAATACGGATCACTACCGCTTGGATCTTTCCGGCAACGGTGTACTGAACCTGAACGTTGAGGCAGAACACGAAGGCGTGGAGACCAACGGGATCTTGACAGTGCAGCTTTATTGGAGCGCCGGCCCCACATTGCAGTCATGGACAGTACCTGTTGGTGCCGCTGGCATTCCGATCAGTACAGCGCTCAACAGCTTATGCCGCGGTAACGGTGGTGCTTACTATCTGAAGGTGAGTTCGAGCATCTGCGGCACTTCATACCGTGTCAGCTATTCGGTGACACCGCCGGTCTTCGGTGCGGACATGGAGCCCAACAACCAGGTCTCGCAGGCGATCATCCTTCCTGAAACGCAGACAGCAGATGGTCACTTGAATTTCTACTTCGGCGATAACACCGATCATTACCGTGCTGACCTCTCCAGCGATGGAGTGATCAACGTGTCGATCGAGGCTGAGCATACCGGAACGGAGAACAATGGTGTGGTCACCGTGGAATTGTATGTAAGTACAGGAGCGGTTCTACAGACCTGGACAGCACCCGTGGGAGCCAATTCGGACCCGCTCAGTACTACCGTGAGCAGATCATGCCTGGGGAACACACTGCCATATTACATACGAGTGAGCTCGAGCATTTGTGGCACATCCTACCGCATCAGCTACACACTAACGCCACCGCTCTTTGCGAACGATGTGGAGCCCAACAATAGCTCCCCCGGTACATCAGTCGCACACGACACTTTCACCGAAGGCCATCTGGAGTTCTACGGGAATATAACAAGTGACGTGTACAACATCGTTCCACCGACCAATGGTGTATTGACCTTCGAGGTACAAGCTGAACATACAGGTGCGGTAGCCGATTCCATGGAGCTTCGCATCTCCACCCCCGCTGGCAGTACCATTCAGTTCTGGACTATACCTATTGGCGCGAACGGCATTCCGGAGACCAGCATTTTCAGTATTCCCTGCCGTGGGTCCACTACCGACTATGTTGTTCGCCTGATCTCATACGCATGCGGTACCAGTTACCGATGGAAGTACACCATGAGCGCCCCTGTGTTCGGCATGGATCTGGAACCCAACAATTCCAATACCCAAAGTGGAAGTACCGAAGCACATGACACCTGGTACGAAGGGCAGATCGCGTTCAACACCACCGATCTGGATATGTACAGCCTGGAGCCTCCGGCAAATGGTGTCATGAATATTGAAGTGGAGGCCGAACATGCTGGCTCTACTCCAGGAAGCCTTCAGGTCAAATTATTGACCACGGCAGGTTCTACGATCCAGACCTGGAACATAGTTGTAGGCGCCAATGGCATCCCACAGGACACCGTATTGAGCATTCCGTGCCGCACCAGCACCGCAGTTTACGATCTGCAGTTCACAGGGATCACCTGCGGCACATCCTATCGTTGGAGATACACCATGGACGAACCTGTCTTCGCCAATGACGTTGAATCGAACGGGTCCGTTCAATCAGCGATCGTTCTGCCCGAAGCCACTCAAATGACCGGTCAGCTGAATTTCGGTGGCGGGGAGAACAACGATTACTACCATATCAATGTGCCCACGAACGGTATCCTGCACGTTACGATCGAAGCTGAGCACGCAGGTACCTCTGTAATAGAGACCATCGCCGCACGCATCTCGCTGAGCGCTGGCGCTACCCTGGCTTCTTGGAACGCTGCTGTAGGTGCCAGTGGGACACCGGCCAGTACTTCGTTCAGCTTCAACTGTAGCGCCACAGGAGTGAATTATTACCTGAACCTGATCAGTAATGTCTGCGGGGCCTCCTATAGGGTAAGTTGGACGGTGACCCCACCGGTCTTTGCTGACGATGTGGAACCCAACAATAGCAACGGCGCTGCAACACCCATCAACCTGGAGAACGCCGAGCAAACGGGCCATTTGGGTTTCCAGACAGATGATGATTGGTACATCTTCTCGCATCCTGGCGGTCCCTGGAGTGCGACGGTGAGTGCCGAACATGCTGGCGTTGGAGAAGGATCATTCAGCATGGCCGTAAGGTACCTGTACGGAACGGCCGTCGCCACCTTCAGCGTTCCTGCTGGTGGGCTGTCCACACCGGTCACGAATACTTTCACGATCGCCAATTTGGACGCGGGCTCCTATCGGATCTCTTTGGCCGACGTTACCTGCGGTGTGAGCTACAGGATCCATTGTTATGATGATGATGGCGATGGCGTTTGCAATGGATCGGACGTTTGTGCTGGCGGTCCGGAACCTGGAATGCCCTGCGACGATGGTGATCCGTTGACTCCGTACAGCGTGATCGACAACAACTGCGCATGTGTGGCATCGGAACAATTCGTTTCGGTGAATGCGAGCGTGTTGCTGGATGGTGCATATAACACCGGCACGTTGATCATGAACGATGACCTTCGGGTCCAGAATGTGATCCCGCTATCGCATCCATATGGTAATGCTCCATTCAACCATGGTGGGTCCGAATCGATCGATGTCAGCGTACTTGCCGTTACAGGCAATGATGCGATCGTAGATTGGGTCCTTCTGGAACTGCGTGACAAGACCGCACCGGCAACAGTGATCTCAAGAAGGGCCGCATTGGTGCAGCGCGATGGCGATGTGGTGGACCTGGATGGGAACAGTGCCGTGAAATTCTTCAATGTACCAGATGATGCCTACTATCTGGTGGTACGCCACAGAAGTCATCTTGGAGTGATGACTGGGCAGACTTATGCATTCGCACAGATCCCGACCTCCATCGATCTCACCGATCCGCTCATGGTCACCTATGGATCCAATGCGCAAAGGGCACGTGGAAGCGTGATGACCCTGTGGAGTGGAAATGCGAATGCCAATAGCTTGGTCAGTTATTCGGGATCGAGCAACGACAGGACATCGATCCTCAACCTGCTTGGCGCATCTACATTCCTCTCACCACAGAACGGATATTTCACCCAGGACGTGAACATGAACGGAATGGTGAGCTATTCCGGTTCGAACAACGATCGAACGAACGTGCTCAACAGCCTGGGTGCCTCCACTTTCCTTACACCGTTGGTGGAGCAGCTGCCATAGATCTCCGCACGACCTTCACTTTTAACTTCGAAAGCCCCTGCAGCAAAAGCTGCGGGGGCTTTTTGTAACCATAGATCGGTTCGTACCCTGTATGATGAACAACGCGGGTCACTTGTTTTTTAAGGCAAAAAGTTGACGATCGTTCACAATTAGATCTGTCGAACGATAAGGGATCGGATAGGACCGGCATTGTCGGACCGTGATCTTATCCATTGAACAGCTCTACTCGTGTTCCTCCACGCCACTTCCCGCCACCAATTCCCCTTTCACATGAGACCGATCTTCTCTTTTCTGCTGCTGATCCTTTGCATGATCGGCCGGGCCGGTACACCCATTCAGTCCTTAAGACACGTTCAACATTCCATTGGTTCCGCCGGTTTTGAAGAGAACAAGGGCCAGGTGCGCACCACGGCCGGGGAAGCGGCGCCTTACGTGCGTTTTCGATTGATCAAGGGCAACACGCAGATCTTTCTGTTGGAGAACGGGATCGCTTACCAGTTCACGCATGTGCATCATTCACATACATCCGAAATGGGTCTCAATGAAACGCGCACGGACCGGAGGGGAACACCAGGGATGGGATCAAAGGACGAACAAGTCCGTTTGGAGACTTTTCGAATGGACATGGTCCTGGATGGCGCAGATCCACATACGTCCATCACAACTGAAGGCCGAAGTGATGATCACACTCATTATTACAATCATGATGCAATCGATGTGCGCACCTACGGAAAGGTGACTTATCATGACGTGTACCCTGGCATTGACTGGGTGGTGTATACCACCGAGAAGGGCATGAAGTACGACTTCGTGGTACGACCCGGCGCGGATCCCGATCTTATCCGCTTGCGTTTCGAGCACCACGAGGAATTGAGTATTGATGCCGATGGCAACTTGCTCCACGGCAACCGCATGGGACGCTTCACCGAGGAGCGGCCGGTGAGCTTCCAGGATGGGAAGGAGGTTCAGACGAAATTCGTCCTCGACGGGAACATCCTACGATTCACCCTTCAGGACTACGATCACAGCCGGACACTCACCATCGATCCGGAACGTCTCTGGGGTACTTACTATGGAGGAGCTGATCAGGACATTGGCTGGTCATGTGCGTTGGATGCGAGCGGGAATGTATACATGGCGGGCAACACATTTTCCACCAGCGCCATCGCGAGCGGAGGGCATCAG
>JAEZAU010000090.1 GCA_023430325.1 Bacteroidota bacterium
TGCGCCTCGCGGAACGTGATGCTCAATTCCTTCTCTGAAAAACGCACTCGCGATCGAATGATCGCCGGCTCGGCCCGATCCAGGTTCTCCAGCAACCAGATGCAACTGCTGCAATGCATCTGCGGCACGGTCAGCACCACGCGCGTAACGCCATCTTCACTGAATTCCACGAGTTTCTCGCGCACCTCCGGCAGATCGAAAAGCTCCGCGCGCATCTTCGTCGCATCGCCCTGTTCCTTCACGCCCGGCTTCTCCGCCAGGTCGTAATAATTGCCCAACCCGCTCTCGTGCAAAAGCCCGTACACGGCACGGCAACCCGTGCAACAGAAATCCTTCTCATCATACGTCAGGTGCTCATCCGCGCAGGTGTCCCCGCAATGGTAACATGTGAGCTTCTCGGCAATACGCTTTTCCACGGAAGCAAAGGTCTGCGGGGCATGAGAGCTGCAGAATGACGAAAGTCAGCGGAATACTGCCTAAGGAATTGCGGCCTTATTGACCGGGTCCTGGTCGACGGTCTCCGTTGGAGCAGAAGAGGCGGCCTCTACGACAATCACCTTCGATCCCGCTGCAGTGATGGCACTGAAACGTTCCTTCAGCAGAAGAAATGGTGTTTCCCAGTACTTGTAAGAGATGGTCGCGATAAGGATCGAGAGGCTTAAAGCGAGGGTTGTCTCAAGGATCATGACCTGCCACAAAGCCGTATTGAAGCCAAGTTTACTGTTCAGCGTGGTAGTGATCAAGATCGCGATAAAGTGCAGGCAGTATAAGCCGTAGCTGATGCGGCCTAGCGCAGATATCCGCGGGTATCGGGATAATTTGAACAATGAATTGCGGGAATAGTTCTGCTCCATGATCAGGCAGAGGATGAGCACGGCAATAAGCGACCTTTCGATCACATGAACGGCATTTCCGTGAAAGAAAAGTTGTTCTCTGAAAAAATAGACGGATGCAAAAGCAACATAAAAAGCGATGATGATAATGCGTGGCAACTGAGCGAACCATTTGTGCAGACCATTCCTCAGGACCAGAAATGCACCCATTCCGCCGATGGTCATATCTCCTATGCATGAGAATGTGTGCATCTCGAACAGAGGACCACTATCCATCGCCCCAACATGTGAAGCTCGGAATATCAGCGTTCCCCCTATAAGTAATGAAAAGAAATAAGGATAGGCTCGCACAGGCAGTACCGCCAGCGCAATGGGCCAGAAGAAATAGAATTGCTCCTCTATGGCCACGCTCCAGAGTACGCCAAGCACGGATGAATCCGGCTGACCATTGCTGATGAAGTCGAAGTTGTTCAGGAATGTCAGGTAGAATATCGGATCGGCGGTCTCCATCGGGGTCATGCCGAATGCTGACTTGATGAATGGGAAGACAATGAACCCAAAGAATACGCAGAAGTAGAATAAAGGCCATATCCGCAGGATACGCCGCATCCAGAACTTTGGGATGCTCACCCTGCCGCGCCTGTCCCTTTCACTGATCAATAGGTAAGTGATGAGGAAACCGCTCAGGACAAAAAAGAAGTTCACACCAAGATTGCCATTCGCAAATACACCGAATTTGACGAACTGGTAAAGTCCGGTCTCCTTCAGGTGATCATATTCAGTATAGAAACTATGGTAAAAGAAAACCGACAGGAAACATAAGAACCTGAACCCGTCCAGATTCTCAAAGAATACGCTTTTTGTTGGCGTGACACCCGAGACTTCTGGGAATGATCGCATGCAACTCGTAAAGATAGAGTGACCTGTCATTCATCCATCAGTTCGCTTTGCCACACCTGGCTCGCCTGATCGTGGTCAACGAGATCCAGACCCCACCTTATTCCTGACAAATGTCATGATGTACAACTGACCCCCGTCATGCCTGCGGTTGCCTGGGCTCAGGAGCTTTGCCACCTCAACGGACGAGGCTGTGACCATCATTTTCCTTCTTATCGCCGCCAGCACCATTGTGGCGCTTGTCTTTCTCGCTGCCTTCACATGGGCAGTGAAGAGCGGCCAGTTCGAAGATGATCGGTCGCCAGCCGTGCGGATCCTCGGCGATCATTTGCCCACGGTGCGTCCGGCAAAGGCCATTTCACCACGGGAATTGACCAGCAACGACGAAGAAAGAACAGCAAACGCGCAGTGAGATGATAGAACGCTTTCAATACGACAATCGGATCGTCAAGGCTTTCCTTTTCGCCACGATCGTCTTTGGTGTCGTGGGTATGCTGGTGGGACTCACGGTTGCTTTCCAGATGGTGTTGCCAGGTCTCAACCTTGCGGAATGGTTCAGCTTCGGAAGATTGCGTCCATTGCACACCAACGCGATCATCTTCGCCTTTGTGGGCAACGGCATCTTCGCCGGCGTTTACTACAGTATGCAGCGTCTGCTCAAGACACGCATGTTCAGCGACCAGCTGAGCTGGATCCATTTCTGGGGCTGGCAGCTCATCATCGTTGCGGCGGCGATCACACTTCCTCTGGGTTTCACGTCCGGTAAGGAATACGCCGAACTGGAGTGGCCGATCGATATCGCGATCACGCTGGTGTGGGTGGTGTTCGGCATCAACATGATGGGCACTATCCTGAAGCGACGTGAGCGCCACCTGTACGTTGCGATCTGGTTCTACATAGCCACATGGGTCACGGTGGCCATGCTGCATATCGTGAACAGTTTCGAAATGCCGGTGAGCTTCATGAAGAGCTATAGCTGGTATGCGGGTGTGCAGGATGCATTGGTGCAATGGTGGTACGGTCACAATGCGGTGGCCTTCTTCCTCACCACTCCCTACCTCGGACTTATGTACTATTTCGTTCCGAAGGCCGCTAACCGCCCGGTATATTCCTACAAGCTTTCCATCATCCATTTCTGGGCACTCATCTTCATCTATATCTGGGCCGGGCCGCACCACTTGTTGTATACCGCGCTGCCGGATTGGGCGCAAAGCCTTGGCATCGTCTTCAGCATCATGTTGATCGCACCCAGTTGGGGCGGAATGTTGAACGGTCTATTGACGTTGCGCGGCGCCTGGGACCGTGTGCGGGAAGAGCCTGTGCTTAAGTTCTTCGTTGTGGCACTTACCACGTACGGTATGGCAACACTCGAAGGACCGCTCATGAGCACCAAGATCCTCAACAGCATCAGCCACTTCACCGACTGGACCATCGCACACGTGCATGTGGGTGGCCTTGGCTGGAACGGTTTTCTCACCTTCGGAATGGTATACTGGCTGGTGCCGAAACTTTTCGGAACGAAGCTTTTCAGCACTCGTCTTGCCAACATCCACTTCTGGTTGGGTACACTGGGCATCGTGTTCTATGCCGTGCCGCTCTATTTCGCGGGTTTCACACAAAGCCTGATGTGGAAGCAATTCACTCCTGACGGCTATCTGTTGTACAAGAATTTCATGGACACCGTGCTGCAGATCAAGTACGCATACTGGTTGCGTGGGATCGGTGGTACGCTCTACCTGACCGGTACGCTGGTGATGGTGTACAATGTGGTGCGCACCGTACGTGCCGGTAAACTCATTGCCAATGAGGATGCCGAGGCACCTGCGTTGGAGAAGGAGTACGCTGGAGAGAGCGCAGGCCATTGGCACCGCTGGATAGAGCGCCGTCCCATCCAGATGCTGGTGTTCAGCCTGGTGGCGGTGGCCATCGGTGGTATCGTGGAGATGATGCCGACCTTCCTGGTGAAGAGCAACATACCTACGATCGCGAGCGTGAAACCTTATACGCCGCTGGAGTTGCATGGGCGAGACATCTACATCATGGAAGGTTGCTACACCTGCCACAGCCAGATGGTACGTCCGTTCCGCAGCGAGACCGAGCGCTACGGAGAGTACAGCAAGGCCGGTGAATTCGTATACGACCACCCGTTCCAGTGGGGCAGCAAACGCACCGGCCCGGATCTGCATCGTGTGGGTGGCAAGTATCCTGATAGCTGGCACTACTACCACATGTGGGATCCCACCAGCATGAGCGCCGGATCCATCATGCCCGCCTACACGCACATGTTCGAGAACAAGATCGATACAGCGATCGTGCCCGCAAAGATCCGTGCGATGCAGAAGCTCGGTGTTCCTTATCCCGAAGGCTTCGATCAGCAGGCGAATGCCCATCTGAAGGCACAAGCGGATAAGATCGTCGCCAACCTGAAGAAGGACGGCATTGAGACCAGTCCGGATCTGGACATCATCGCAGTGATCGCTTACCTGCAGCGTATCGGGACCGACATCAAGCAGGTGAGTGGTGTAGCAGAAGTTCAACCCGCCAAATGATCGGCCCATGTTGAAGTTCATCAAAGGACATATGGCGTCGATCACGGATATCAGCATCTATCCGGTGACTGCCTTCGTGATATTCCTCGGGGTCTTCGCCATAGCTACCTTATTGATCATGACCTCCAGTAAGACCAAGCTCAAGCATCTGGCAGAATTGCCTCTCATGGACAATGAAAAGACTGGTCTCTGATCAAACCGAAACCAAGACAATGAGAACCAAGCGGACCAAATTGCGGGATCTTGCGTTGCTCGCGTTCATGCTTTTCGCGGCACCTGCCTTCGCTCAAGCCGCAGATGCACCTTCCACCACCCCGCCGCTGATCGATGTATCCATGGAGACCAACTACATCCTGTTGGTCATGGCTCTGGCCCAGGCGGTCATCATCATCATCCTTGGATCGGTGATCAAGGGAATGGGGGGCGCCGGAGCGTTCACCAAGCAATTGCTGAAGGCGCGTACGGCAGTGATCGTAGCGCTATTGTTCTTCACAGGAAATGCATCTGCAGCCACACCGATCGATGGTACTGTTCCCGCGGACACTATCTTCTGGTTCCTGGCGGTGGCCAACATTGCGTTGTTCTTCATGATGATCGGTCAACTATCGATCATTCGCGGAATGATCCAGGCCATCGCGCCTGAACCGGAGATGTCCACAATGGCCGTGGAAGGTCGAGGTTGGGCGGACAGAATACTTCAGCAATTGACACGCACAAAGCGGATGGAGGAGGAAAAGGATATCCTCATGCATCATGAATATGATGGGATCCGCGAGTTGGACAATGTGCTTCCTCCGTGGTGGCTTTGGCTGTTCTATGCAACGGTGATCTGGGGCGTGGTCTACGTGGTGAACGTGCATGTGATCAATATCTGGCCCCAACAGGAGGAGGAATACAACATCGAGATGGCCGAAGCGAAGGCAGCTGTGGAAGCATATCTGGCACAAGCCGCCGCCGCAGTGGATGAGAATACGGCAACGGTGGATCTCGATCCGGCCATGATCGAGCAAGGAAGATCCATCTATGACATGAACTGCAAGGCCTGCCACGGTGCGGCTGGCGAAGGCACGGTGGGCCCGAACCTCACGGACGATCACTGGAAGAACGGTGGCGGCATCAAGAACATCTTCAAGACCGTGAAATACGGTGTACCGGAACGCGGCATGATCTCATGGAAAGCGCAGTTGAACCCGAAGGAGATCCACGCAGTATCCAACTACATCATCAGCCTCCATGGAACCAACCCGGCGAACGCCAAGGCACCGGAAGGTGAATTGTGGACCGAAGGATCCAGCGGTGCGGAAGTGAAAGACGTAGTGGAGGCCGGGCTCTGACATTACAGATGCGATCGGCAGTGGTCGGACACACCGCCCACTTGTTACAGATCAATGCTCATCGATCGCGACTTGACCAACAGGATATGACGAACGTCACTTCCGGTCCTGATGATCCTCATGATGCAGCGGGTGCCTCCCCGGTAGTTTTGTAACAGCAGCGCGGATCCGCGCCAGGAGCCTGTTCTGATGTCATCCACCCCGCTCAGCATTCTGACCGATGAGAGTTTTCGTGACTCCATCTCCACGGTGGACAAACGTGGCAAACGCGTGTGGATCTACCCGAAGAAGCCGGGTGGAAAATGGTTCAACAAACGCGCGATCGTCGGTTATCTGCTCCTGGCATTCCTCTTTGTCGGACCATTCCTGCGGATCGGGGGTGATCCGTTATTGCTTCTCGATGTCATCGATCGAAAGTTCGTGATCTTCGGCCAGACCTTCTGGCCACAGGACATCCACCTGTTCGTACTGGCATTCATAGCGGGCATCATCTTCATTACGCTCTTCACCGTCGCATTCGGCCGGCTTTTCTGCGGATGGCTTTGTCCACAGACGGTGTTCATGGAGTTGGCCTACCGCAGGATCGAATACTGGATAGAAGGTGACTGGCGGCAACAGCAGGCGCTGAGCAAAGCACCGTGGGACCTGAACAAGATCTTCAAAAGGTCGCTGAAGCACCTTCTGTTCTTCGGCATCGCGTTCGTTATCGGGAACACATTCCTCGCCTACCTGGTCGGAAGTGAGGAACTGATGGATATCATCAGCTCTCCGCCCACGGAACATCTGGGCGGTTTCATGGCGATGCTCGGCTTCAGCGGTGCGTTCTATGGAGTGTTCGCCTTCATGCGCGAGCAGGTCTGCACGACCATCTGCCCATATGGCCGCCTGCAGGGAGTTCTGCTCGATCGGCACAGCCTTGTCATCGCCTACGATCGAGTGCGAGGTGAAGGCCGTGCAAAATTCCGCAAAGGCGAGGATCGCATCGCTGCCGGAAAAGGTGATTGCATCGATTGCCGGGCATGCGTGAACGTTTGTCCTACAGGGATCGACATTCGCAATGGCACCCAGCTCGAATGCATCAATTGCACCGCCTGCATGGATGCGTGCGATCACATGATGGAGGCCGTGGATCTGCCGAAGGGATTGATCCGCTTTGCAAGCGAGACGGAGATCGCGGAACGCAAGCCCTGGAGATTCACCATGCGGATGAAGGCCTACAGCGTTCTGTTGACAGGCCTGATCACCGTGATCGCTGGCTTGATCCTGATGCGCACCGATGTGGAGGCCACGGTTTTGCGCACGCCGGGAATGCTGTTCCAGACCCGGACCGATGGACGCATCAGCAATCTCTATAACTACAAGCTGGTGAACAAGACCAACCGTGAAATGCAGCTCCAATTCCGCCTGTTGAATGTCGAAGGTGAGATCCAGCTTGTGGGACATGACGTGCATCTCGATGGTGGTGAACTTGGTACGGGATCACTCTTCATCCTGCTTCCTCGGCAAGCCATGCACGGCATGAAGACGGAAGTGCGGATCGGTGTCTATTCGAACGGAAAGCTCATTGAAAAGGTGAACACCACCTTCATGGGCCCAATTGCTACAGCATCATGAAATTCAGTTGGGGACAAGGCATCACTGTGACGATGATCGCATTCGC
Organism: Bacteroidota bacterium; assembly: GCA_023430325.1. Classification (GTDB taxonomy): domain Bacteria; phylum Bacteroidota; class Bacteroidia; order Flavobacteriales_F; family PHOS-HE28; genus PHOS-HE28. The sequence continues at coordinate 7,274 of JAEZAU010000090.1, forward strand.
AGCGATGATGACCACCTTCATGTATCGTGCGTACCATGCCCAGGAGGAACTGGTGGCCGAGAATTACTATGAGCAGGAGATCCGTTACCAGGAACAGATCGATAAGCTTGACAATGCCTCCAGGCTTGGCTCGGACGTGGAGATCAATGTGATCGGTGAAGATTTGGTGATCTCCTTCCCTTCGGCATTGAATGGTGTCATCACCGGAGAACTTTATCTGCAACGTCCAAGCGACGCTCGCTTCGATGAGCGCATCCCGTTCTCAGTGGAGTATGGTGAACTGCGGATATCAATGGCCGATCGGATCAAGGGCATGTACCGCGCACAACTGGATTGGAGTTTTGACGGAGCTGATCACTTGACGGTGGAACGGATCTACGTGGAATGACCGCGTTGCTTATAACCGCTTTTGGCCTCGGCATACTCGGCAGCGCACATTGTCTGGGTATGTGCGGGCCTTTGGCCCTTGCCATTCCGGCACCGAAGAACACGTTTGTACAACGCCTGCGAAGCGCTTTGCTTCTGAACGTCGGACGCGTGCTCACTTATGCTTTCATCGGAGCGCTGTTCGGCTTGTTCGGCCGTGGATTGCAACTGGCCGGTCTGCAACAGATCGTATCCATCACCATGGGCGGGCTGATCCTGCTATCCTTGTTAGCGCCATCGCTGATCAAGCTGAAATGGCTGACGAGAAGTGCAGGCACTTTCGTGATGCGCATGCAAAGCGTGATGGCCCGGCAACTGAAACGAACCTCAACTGGAGGGTTATTCATTACCGGCACGTTGAACGGATTGCTACCCTGCGGAATGGTCTATCTCGCCCTGGCTGGTGCATTGGCGCAGGATGGTTGGTGGCAGGGCGCCCTTTTCATGCTGATCTTCGGCTTTGGTACCTGGCCGGCATTGATCGGCCTTCGGATCAGCGGAGGATTCATTGGTCCGCGTTTCCGATCCTCCATCTCGAAGGTCGCTCCCTACGCCTATGCGGCGATCGCCGTATTGTTCATCCTTCGCGGCCTTGGCTTGGGCATCCCGTTCATCAGTCCGGATCTACAGGTGATGCCCGGGGCTGGGCAGGCTTGCCATTGAACAAGCGCCATCTCCCCTCTCATGGATCGTGAATAATTCCCACCGCACGTATGGACATTAAGCGTCAGATGAACGAACTTTGAAATGCATCCGATGCGCACTTTGCCAGAGCGATCGGATCGATAAATGCAGATCCACACATGCGTCCGATCATCATTCTCATTCTCACTCTGATCGCAGCCTGGCCGGCTCAAGCCAGGGCACAATGCAGCGTGGAAATCCCAGTTGATACGGTCACCATCTTCTGGGGCTACGAGCCCCTCTCCTGCGCTACTGTATCGGCGATCGGCTCGGGTAACGATCCGATCGCTTTCCAATGGTCGAACGGTTCCACCACTGCAACTTCCACTTTTTGCGATACGGTCCCGGCATGGCACCATGTGATACTCACTGATGGTGATGCCTGCACGGCCAGCGATTCGATCTACGTGCTTGTCATGGATGTGCGGTGCGGCACCAACTTGCAGAAGATAAGCGTATGCCATGTACCTCCTGGCGATCCCGCGAACGAACATACCATCTGCATAGGTGCAACCGCAGTGGATGCGCATCTATCGCATGGTTGCAGGTTGGGACATTGTTCCGGGACCGTTCCTGGAGGACTTCAAATGGAAGTGAGCCCGAATCCGGTCGTGGATGAGGCTACGATCACCATTACAAGCAGCACTACCATTCCAGTCACTCTTACAGCGATGGATGCGAGCGGGAAGACGAGCATGACGCTGTTCGAGGGAGTGGTATACGAGGGAACTCCGCTCCTTTTGCCATTCGATGCCTTGACGTGGGACGGCAGGGGCCGGATGGTATGGTTCAAGCTGGCCGGGGGCGGCACCATCATCACACGAAAGGTGATGGTGCTGGTTTGATGGGATGGGACCGCATTTACTGGACCGATCCTGAGACGTGATGGACAGTGGAAAATACTCCGCTGTCGGCAACGCATTTTTTATTGATCGGATAGCTCATGCGATCCTTTCCTGCATCGGAAGAATATGATCCAGGCAGCATGAACGTAAAAAGCCCTGCCATTGGGCAGGGCTTCACTAAGATGACCGGGATCAGTTGGCAGCAGGGACAACACTTACAACGCTGCGGTCACCACGCTTCTTTTCGAACACCACCACCCCATCAGCCGTCGCGAACAGTGTATGGTCAACACCGATACCTACGTTCCTGCCTGGGTGATGCTTGGTGCCGCGCTGGCGGACGATGATATTGCCGGCGATGGCCTGCTGGCCGCCATAGATCTTCACGCCCAAGCGCTTGCTATGCGATTCGCGGCCGTTCCTGGTACTTCCTTCACCTTTCTTATGTGCCATGGCTCAGATCCTCTTTACTTGTTCGGTGAGATGGCTTATTTACCATCCTTCTTTGGTGCTGCCTTCTTTGCCGCCGCCTTTTTTGGAGCAGCTTTCTTGGCAGGTGCCGCTTTCTTCGGGGCTGCCTTCTTTGCAGGAGCAGCCTTCTTGGTGGAGATCTCAGCCTTTGGAGCCGCCTCCTTCCTTACGACCTTCTTTGCTGGAGCTTCAGTCTTGGCAACAGCCTTGGGTGCGGTGCTCTTGCTGGCATCGAACTTTTCGCCCTTTCCGAGGATCGCTTCGATCCAGAGCTCGGTGAGCTGCTGGCGATGGCCGTTCAGCTTCTGGTAGCCTTTCCGGCGCTTCTTCTTGAAAACGAGGACCTTGTCGCCCTTGCTGTGCCCCATCACCTTTGCAGCGATGCGGAAACCATCCACCACCGGGGTACCCACGGTGATGTTCTTGCCATCGCTCACCATGAGCACCTTGCCCAATTCAACATGCTTTCCCTCCTCAGCTTCAAGGCGATGCACCTTGAGTTTCTGGGACTTGCTAACCTTGAATTGCTGGCCTGCTATATCGACAATGGCGTACATGGTCTTCCGGAAATGGGCTGCAAATGTAAGGATATCGTCCGATCCGACAAACAGTTATCATCTGACTAACCGATCTTGAACGCTTTCTTCACCGCTGGCACGGCATTGAGTTCTTCCCAAGGGAATAGTTTTACAGTGACCGATCGTTCCTGGCCGGCGTTCTTAAAGGATTTCTTCTGTTCGCGCGGTTCGCGGCCCATATGTCCATAAGCAGCCGTTTCTGCGTAGATCGGCGTGCGAAGGGCGAAGCGCTTCTCAATGTAGAATGGGCGCATGTCGAACTCAGGCATCTTGAGGATCTTTCCGGCTATCTCGCCATCGGTGAGCTTCACCCTGGCAGAACCATACGTGTTCACATAAAGCCCTACGGGTCTGGCGACCCCGATCGCATAGGCCACCTGTACGAGTGCTTCATCACATACACCAGCAGCCACCAGGTTCTTGGCGATATGGCGGGTGGCATAGGCGGCGCTGCGATCCACCTTGCTGGGATCCTTTCCACTGAAAGCCCCGCCACCATGGGCACCTTTTCCACCGTAGGTATCCACTATGATCTTGCGGCCAGTAAGGCCGGTGTCACCGTGCGGGCCACCGATCACGAACTTGCCAGTGGGATTCACGTGGTACTTGACATCAGTTCCGAAGAGCGCCTGTACCCTTTTCGGAAGCTTCTTCTTAACCCTTGGGATGAGGATCTCGATCACATCCTTGCGGATCTGTGCGAGCATCGCCTTGTCCTTGCCGAAGTCATCATGTTGCGTACTGAGCACGATGGCATCGATCCTTAGCGGACGGTGGTCATCACTGTACTCAATGGTCACCTGGCTCTTCGCATCAGGCCGCAGGTACGGCATCTTGGAATTCTTCTCACGCCGTATGTCCGCCAGCTCCTTCAACAGCAGGTGTGCGATCTCCAGGGGAAGCGGCATGTAGTTATCGGTATCGCGGCATGCATAGCCGAACATCATGCCCTGGTCACCGGCACCTTGCTCTTCTGGCCTTGTACGCTCCACACCTTGATTGATGTCAGGGCTCTGTTCATGAATGGCGCTGAGCACGCCGCATGAATGTGCCTCGAACATGTATTCGCTCTTGGTATAGCCGATCTTCTTGATCACTTCCCGGGCGATCTCCTGCACATCGAGGTAAGCCTTGCTTTTCACCTCGCCGGCGAGCACGACCTGGCCTGTGGTGACCAATGTCTCGCAAGCCACCTTGCTATCTGGATCGAATGCCAGGAAATGATCGATCAATGCATCGCTGATCTGATCGGCGACTTTATCTGGATGTCCTTCGCTAACGGATTCGGACGTGAACAGGTACGGCATGGAGGAGTTGACTGAATGAGGCCGCAAAAGAACGAGTTCGGCGGTGATCCTGAAAACGCACAACCGTCCGTTGATACCCAGTTCGATCCCAATGGCGCATCGAATAGCGGCCGATCGACCTTTGTACCGTAACGAAGTATGCCTCTTCACATGAGATCTCTGCAAAAAATCCTGGCGATCATCCTGCTTTCATCACCGATCGCTGCCACTGCACAATTCGAGGTAGGCGATAATGTGGTCGGCCTCGGTCTCGGGATCGGCGGACACTACAACGCCTACAGTTCCTACAGTTCCCAAACACCTGCACTCGGCCTGTATTATGAAATGGGCCTTACCGAACTCGGGTCGGGCGTGCTCGGTCTCGGTGGCTTCGTCGGTTACAAATCACTGGCCTATAAGAACCGTGCACTCTTCGGGCCGGGGTTCGATTACGATTGGCGGTGGACCTACGTCATCATCGGTGTACGCGGCGCATGGCATTACAACGAATGGCATGGCATACCCGAGCTGGATACTTACGGCGGATTGATGTTGAGCTACAACAGTGTGAAATGGACCGATAACACCCGTTATCCGGAAGGATATCTGGCCAGCGGGACCTACGGGAGCAGCGGCATCGGGTTCACCGGCTTCATTGGAGGCCGCTATTACTTCACCGAGCAACTGGGCGCCCAGTTGGAGTTGGGTTACGGCATCTCTGTGCTCAGCCTCGGCGTGGTCTACAAGTTCTAGCCTTTCCTTCCGGTAAGTTCCTTGAAGACATCTTCGAGGCCGCGTTCGCTGCGCTGAAGCCCCAGCACCTGCAACTTCATTTCCACGGCGAATTGGAACACCGCTGATCGAACATCCTTGTCCGCCGCATGCGCGAGCAACCATGTGTTGGCCTCCTTCCGTTGGGCTTGAAGAATGCCCGGAATGTTCAGTAGAAGGTTCGCGTTCACTTCCCGATCGAACTCTACTTCTATCACCACGCGTTCCTGGTGACCAGCCCTTAACGCTGTAGCATTCTCATCGGCCACCAATCTTCCCTGATCGATGATGATCACCCGATCGCAGATCGCCTCCACCTCCTGCATGATGTGGGTGCTGAGCATCACTGTCTTCTTCTCGCCGATGTTCTTGATCAATGATCGGATCTCCACCAATTGGTTCGGATCGAGGCCACTGGTAGGTTCATCCAGGATCAACACTTCGGGATCGTGGATCATGGCCTGCGCCAGGCCCACACGCTGGCGAAAGCCTTTGCTCAATGCGCCGATCCGCTTGTTCTGCTCACGTCCCAGCCCTACCATATCCACCATCTCCTTCACGCGCTGCCGCCTATCCTTTAGACCATGTATGCCTGCCACGAATTCCAAATATTCCTTCACATATAGATCGAGATATAGCGGATTGTGTTCCGGCAGGTAACCGACGCTGCGCCGCACCTCCATGCTTTGCTCGTGCGTATCGTAACCGGCGACCATGGCCTTGCCGCTCGTAGGCGGAATGAAGCACGTGAGGATCTTCATCATCGTGCTCTTACCCGCTCCGTTCGGACCAAGAAAACCTACGATCTCACCTGAGCCGATATTGAACGATACATCGTCCAGTGCCTTTTGCTGCCCATAAAGCTTGGTGATATTGGAGACCGAGATGGACATATACGCTGGAAGGTTGCTTCAGGAAGTAAAGGTATCGATCGAAGTTCGGGCGTGCTGCTCTTGATCATCCGCCCTATCCTTCACGCCATTTTTCGTTGCACGGCATCCTGCAAGAGCTGGCCGAAACGCTGTGTATCGGTGTGGATCTTTATCAGGTCGCCGGTGCGCGAAAGGTGTTGTGCGATCGATATCGGCAGATGAACGAATTCCGATGTGACCAGTATATGTACTCGCTTCAACCGATCGCGGTTGGTGGCGAAGAACCGTGTCCATTCATCGCTTACGGTCACCGCCACTCCGGTGGCACGGCTGGCATCCACGAAAAGCTCCAGCGGGCCGCCACGGCCGATCGCCAGAAGGATCTCATCCACGGTACTGCTTCCCAGTTCGCCGCGGTCATGGCCTATGATGGTCACAAGGAGAAGTCCTGGTCTCGGTTGCTCGAAGGTGAAGGTGCATTCACCGGCAGAAAGCTTGATGACACCCCGCTCCAGCACTTCACGTTTCACTGTTCTTTCCATCACCCTTCCACCGCTAAATTACTTTCACCGGTCATCGATGGTTAAAAGGAAATGCCGGACGCGGGTCTCCGCCCAGGGCGAAGATGCGTCCGGCATTCAGGTGGTGTGACCTTAAGGTCAGCCGAGCACTTCGAGCTTTGGATAGCGTTGGCGCCAGAATTCAAGCGCTTTCTTGCTGGAAAGCGTGATCATGGTGCGTGCATCCAAGCGTACTTTGAACTCCTTCACGCCTTCTTTAACAGGCTGGGTGAGGATGATGGCTTTTTTCTTACGAGGCATGTGTATATGTCCTTTTATGTTGTTCAGGTCAGGGGAGCGCTCAGACCTTGTTTAAAGGTCCCGATGGCTCGCTGTCTTGCTTCCTCATGAACGACCATCGGGTGCACATAGTTTGCCGTTTTTATTTCAGGAAGCCAATGTTTCACATAAATTAACTGAGGATCATAGCGTTCCATCTGCTTGTGCGGGTTGAATATACGGAAGTACGGTACCGCGTCACAACCAGTGCTGGCGGCCCATTGCCAGCTTCCATTGTTCGTGCTCAATTCAAAGTCCAGGAGTTTCTGGGCGAAGTACGCTTCTCCCCAACGCCAATCTATCAGCAGATGTTTTGTCAGGAAGCTGGCAGTCACCATTCTTATACGGTTATGCATGAAGCCGGTGGCGTTCAACTCCCGCATTCCCGCGTCCACCAACGGATAACCCGTTCGCCCTTCGCACCATTGTTGGAATCCCTGCTCATCATGCCGCCAGGCAATATGCCTGTACTCCTTTTTGAACTCCAGATCATAGCGGGGGAAATGCCACAGGATCTGCATGTAGAATTCCCTCCATATCAGCTCATTGAGATACTTCTGGGGGCCGACACCTTCGGTAGCCCATATGTTGCGAAAGAGTTCCCGTATGCTCACCATCCCGAAACGTAAGTTCACGCTCATCCGGCTGGTGCCGTTCACGGATGGAATGTCCCTGGTCTCGTGGTAGTTACTCAGAAGCTGAAGATCCAATTCCCGTGCAGGCATCTGGACATTGGTCCTCTTGAAGCCGATATCTTCCAATGAAGGCAATGGCAACGGGGCTGTCTGGTGATACCGATCCGATCGATCTTCCGAAGGCCAATTGCGAGCATGATCATCTGGCTTGAACAGCGCCCGCCATTTCTTCATGTAAGGAGTGTACACGGTGTAGGGCGTACCATCATCCTTCATCACCTCGTCCCGCTCGAAGACGCTGATGTCCTTGTATGTATTGAACTCGATCCCTTTCGATCGAAGTAGCTCACCGATCGACTTGTCGCGCTCCCGCGCGTAAGGTTCATGGTCGTGATTGGCGGTAACTGCCGTTATGTCATAACGAGCGACCAATCGTGACCAGACTTCTCCCGGCTCACCATGTTCCACCAGGATGCTGGAACCGAACTGCCGGAGATCATCATGCAATTCCTGAAGTCTTTGGTGGATCAGGTCCACCCGGCGATCGTTCCT
>JAEZAU010000093.1 GCA_023430325.1 Bacteroidota bacterium
CCGCTGGCAAGGCACTTTCGATCAATGCTTCGATCTCAGGTCTGGGCTCTTCCACGCTGCCACACCTCATGACCGCCTGACCAAAACATACGGTGCCTGTAATGACGGCAGCAACAGTGGCTAATAGCAGTTTCATGATCATGAGATTTGGTGGTGTGGAAAGGAATTGTGGTTAGCGGGTGCGGGATTTTAGAAGCGGCCGAACAAACGTTCGCATCTGATCCACAAGCCTTAGCATATAGACCCCATCCGCTATTCCATCCATGGGTATCGCTACTGCTTCATTTGGACCTGCTGTCCAACCTTTCTCCCATAGCGAGCGACCATTAAGATCTGTTATGGACACTCGGCCATCTTTAACTAGTCGCGGTGTGGAGATCCACACAAGATCAGTTGCAGGGTTTGGCCACATATGGACCTCTCCGATATTATTGGGCCGTACTTGCATAAACTCGTCGATAGTTAGCACTGCCGGTGCTGTAACTATCGGCTTATTCAAGTCGAAGTAGATACTCGCACTATTCTCAATCAAATCTCCTAATTGTAGTGAAGGTTTGGGCTTGATGCGGAATACTACATGGCCGTTGCTTCCTAACTGATCCATCCCGCTATCGGGAAGCATGATGTTGTTGAACTCGAAGACCAACAGGCCATTGTGAATGGTCCATTCGCAGGCATGGCTGCTTCCCAAGAACTCGAAGCTCGTTACATCCAGATCATGGGATAATTGATCCTCGATCCAGACATCCTGTGCGTAATATGTGCCTGTATTCTGAAAGCGGATGGTATAGGTAACGTAAGCGCCTTCAGCTAGTTCTGCAGGTGTTAAAGTGGTTGGTTGCACAAGCTTATCGTTCGGGTCATGTGCCACCAATACCTCATTATCCAGGGTGTAGGTGCTATTTTCTAGATCAACATCCTCAATAACCGCCTCCACGTTCGCGGTGTATGCGATGGAAGTGCCGGCAGGAGTATTGACCGATGAGAGGTAGACTTCTTTTGTAACGATCTCTCCCAACTCAAGAGGATCCAGAATCCAGGAAATCGTATTCCCTTGTAACATCGCATCCGGCTCCACATACTCCAATTGCTGAAGAGGATCGAATGTGAAGCTTAATTCTCCAGCAGAGACCATGTTCCCGACATTCTTACACGAAATGGTCACCTTATTCCAAAAGATCTGGATCAATGGAGTGGTCACCATAGTAACCATCAGGTCGTTCGCATCGGCATCACCGACCATGGCCAGGTCATTGTCTGAACTGGTCGTACCCGTTCCTGTAAGCGTGAACATGCTTGGAGGAGTTGCCTGCTGATCATGTGGCCCACTGTAAGCGTATAAGGAATACGCACCTTCAAGGACCGCGAAACTGAATTCACCATTGCTATCGGTGGTGCCAAACAATTGCCCGGGCCCCAATTGAACGGTTCTATTCTGGATCAACAAGTCAGTTCCATCGTAGATGCCATTCTCATCCACATCCAGGAACACCCTGCCACTGATCACATTCCAACCGCCTACACATTCACAATTGGCAGCCCAGAAGTCATTATCGGTTTCTGGATCACCATCATCACATGGGGTGCCGGGTACGTCGTCTCCACTGGGAATACCAAGGCAATCAGGGACCGGGAGAGCCGGATCTCCTATGCAAAGGCAAAACTCATTGAATGTGTCATTCACTGTATTCGGATCCCCATCATCGCATCCTCCTGCCCAAGGGATCGCCCAACCACCAGGTACACCTAAACAATCAAGTGGCTGCGCTTGTACGGGAGATGATCTTGAGATAACTATTAGGATCAGCGCCAACCATCCCAATAACTTAAGGGGCTCGGTGGGCCTTGGAACGGAGGCGTCTGTTGAAGGCATTGTCTTTGATCTATTAAACCCGACCCTTCAACCAACCGCGCCGCTAAATGTATATTCACAAAACTTTCATTACAAAATCTTGCATACGTGAATTTCGGCGTTATCCACAATCCTGTCCTCCTGTATCCCCCGTGGTTCCGGACGCTCATACGTTATTAACATTCCATCAACATAACAAGAACGGCCTCCCTCCCGGGAAGCCGTTCCATTTTTGATCTCGTCCAGTGATCAGATCGTCAGCGAGTGCCGCTTGAAATCGGTAGCGGTAAGATCCTTGTCCACGCTCTTCAAGTACTGCTCCACGGTCATCTTGTTGTCCTTGATGAACTCCTGTTGCAGCAGGGTGCTTTCCTTGAAGAACTTGTTCAGACGGCCGTGGGCGATCTTCTCGGCCATTTCAGCTGGCTTGCCTTCCTGGATCGCCAGTTCCTTTCCGATCTCGATCTCCTTGTCGATGGTGCTTTGTGGAACGCTCTCCTTGTTGAGTGCGATCGGCGCCATGGCGGCGATCTGCATCGCCACATCCTTGGCAGCGGTCTCATAGCCAGGCTTGTTCAGGCCAACGATGCTCGCCACCTTGTTGCCGGGGTGATTGTACGCGTAAACGAACGGCGCTTCCACCCGTGCGCAGGCGCTCACATCGATCTTCTCACCGATCACGCCGGTCTGCTCGATAAGCTTCTCCGCGATCGAAAGTCCGTTGCTGTCGTAAGCCTCGGCCTTCAATTTTTCAACGCTGTCGATGCCTTTGTCCAACGCGATCTGTGCCATGCGTTCGGCCATCGCGGTGAAATCAGCATTCTTCGCTACGAAGTCGGTCTCGCAATTCACGCAGACCAATACGCCTTTGGTGTTATCAGCGTTCGTCTTGGCGATCACCAGACCTTCGGTGGCATCACGATCGGCGCGCTTTGCAGCGACCTTCTGACCCTGCTTGCGCAGGATATCGATCGCCGCATCGAAATCGCCATTGGCTTCGGTGAGCGCTTTCTTACAATCCATCATGCCCGCGCCGGTGATCTGGCGGAGCTTGTTCACATCAGCTGCTGTAATTGCCATGGTGCTCATTGATCGAAAAATTTCAATGGATCGGCCGGATCAGGCGTTCTCTTCGCCCTCTTCGGAAGTAGCGACAGGTTCGGTGGAAGTATTCTCCTCACCTGCGGTCTCCTCAGAGGCTTCCGCAGTTGTGCGGACACGCTCTCGGCGCTCACGCACAGGGGCCTCCTCCTGACCTTCCTCAGCTCCTTCCTCGGCGCTGTCATCGATCGCGCCCTTGTCGTTCTTGCGCTCCTCCACGCCCTCGTTGATCGCCTGGATCATCACGTCCACGATCAGTTCGATGCTCTTGGTGGCATCGTCGTTCGCCGGGATCGGGTAATCCACCAAGGTCGGATCGCTGTTGGTATCCACCATCGCGAAGGTGGGGATGTTCAACTTCCGCGCTTCGGCCACGGCGATATGCTCCTTCACGATATCGACGATGAAGAGCGCGCTGGGCAAACGGGTGAGATCGGCGATCGAACCCAGGTTCTTCTCCATCTTCTCACGCTGGCGGCTCACCTGGAGACGCTCGCGCTTGCTCATGTTCTCGAACGTGCCGTCCACCTTCATGCGATCGATGGTCGCCATTTTCTTGATCGTACGGCGGATGGTGCCGAAATTCGTGAGCATTCCACCGCTCCAACGTTCGGTAACGAAGGGCATACCGGTGGGCTTCACTTTGTTGGCAACGATATCCTTCGCCTGCTTCTTGGTGGCGACGAACAGGATCTTCTTACCGCTGCGGGCGATGTTCTTCATCGCGTTGGCGGCCTCCTCCAGCTTCGCGGAGGTCTTGTTCAGATCGATGATGTGGATCCCCTTCTTCTCATCGAAGATGTAAGGGGCCATGTTCGGGTGCCATTTCCGGCGCAGATGGCCGAAGTGTACACCGGCTTCCAAAAGACGTTCAAATTCCAGAAGAGCCATTCAGTTTTGATTATTTGGGTCCACTTTCCTTTTTCCCGGTTTAGCAGGCATTCACGCGGTAGCCGGAAGGATCCGAGTCCGAATGAATTGGATGCTGAACCCACCTTTGCCGAGGCTCTGGTGGGCGAGCAAGCGCAGGGATATCAACGCTTGCTGAACTGGAAACGCTTGCGCGCTTTCTTCTGTCCGAACTTCTTGCGTTCCACCGCACGTGGATCACGGGTCATGAGTTCCTCGGCCTTCAGCTTCGGCTTGTGCTCTGGATCGATCTTCACCAAAGCACGCGCGATGCCAAGACGAACCGCATCGACCTGGCCGGTGATGCCACCGCCATCAACAGTTGCGGTAACATCGTACTTACCTGTTGTTTCGGTAAGCTTGAACGGCTGCTCCAGCTTGAATTGCTGCATGGTGACGGGGAAGTATTCCTTCGCTTCCCTTCCGTTCACGGTGATCTCTCCGGTTCCTTCGGTGAGGATGATGCGGGCCACTGATGTCTTGCGGCGGCCGAGACTGAGAACAGGTTCCATGCTTACTTGATGGTATTCAGGTCGATCTTACGGGGCTTCTGCGCTTCGTGCTTATGCTCGGTTCCGGCAACCACATGCAGGTTGTTGAAGAGGCGGCGGCCAAGGCGGTTCTTGGGAAGCATTCCACGAACGGCGATCTCCACTAGGGCTTCCGGCTTGCGTGCCTTCAGGTTCTTGGCGGTCTCCACGGAGCGGCCACCTGGGTGTCCGCTGAAGCGCTGGTATTCCTTGTCGGCCATCTTGGTGCCGGTGAGGCGGATCTTGTCCGCATTGATCACGATCACATGATCGCCACAGTTCACATGGGGTGTGAAGGTGGGCTTGTGCTTGCCGCGGACGAGCATCGCCACTTTGCTGGCGAAACGGCCAAGTACTTCATTTTCAGCATCCACGATCAGCCAATCCTGCTGAACGGTGGCCTCGTTGGCCATGCTGGTGGTATATGTCGTCGAAGCCACTGGGA
>JAEZAU010000104.1 GCA_023430325.1 Bacteroidota bacterium
GAAACGCAGCGGAGGTGAACGGCCTGAAGAAAGGATCCTTGAATCCAATGGCGTGAAGGTGGATCTGGAACGCGTGCTGGTCTTCGTGAGCGATCAGGAGCTTCAATTGCCCAAGAAGGAATTTGAATTATTGGTGCTGCTGATGAGCAAGCCGGGCAAGGTCTTCAAGCGCGAAGAGATCTACGGGCAGGTCTGGGGTAACGAGCTTTTCGTCGGTGATCGCACCATCGATGTACACATCCGCAAGCTTCGTGAGAAGATCGGCGAGGATCGGATCAAGACCATCAAGGGTATCGGTTACAAGTTCGACGCGTAAGCCATCGGGATCGGATCGGACAAGAGCATTTATCTTTGCAGCCACGTTGAGCGGGGTGTAGCTCAGCCCGGTTAGAGTGCTACGTTCGGGACGTAGAGGCCGGTGGTTCGAATCCACTCACCCCGACAGACCTGCGCCCTGTGCCCCTGGCACAGGGCTTTTTCATCCGGTCCCGCTTCCCACCCTACCGTTCCTTCGATCGGGGGCTGTTCAGAGGCATCCCTACAGGGGTGTGTTACGTCTTCCTATCAAGGACACATGTCACGCTCCTACAAAATAGCATTGATCCTCAAGAGCAAGAGCAGTCTGCCCGTGTACAAGGACCTTGCGAAGCTTTCCGATCGGGAGTTGGATGAGCACGTATCAAAGATGATCCAGCGCATGCGTGCCAACGAAAGCTCCGTCATCGCAAAAATGGTCCTGGGCCAGCCTACCTTCAGCCTTAACTAGGCACCGGCAGGCTGTTGCTGCATTCGTTCATGCGCCAGTAGCGCACAGGAGCTTCTTGCTTCCATGCCGATCATATATTTGCGGCACACACAGCAGCCATGAGCGAACATCATTTCGATGGACATTTTCCCGAGGAGGCCGAAGAGAACGAGATCGGAGGTCCGGTGCTTTTCGCACTCATGGTTCTTGGTATGATCGTGCTGCTGATCTGGGCCTTAGGCTGATCGCTCACCACGCCCGCCGCTCTCCTGTTGCTGGTCTCCCGATCGGCCGAGGTATTCATCTCGCCGTACCAGCATATACCAATTCTCGCCCGTTTCCAGGTAGCCTTGTTCGAAGCAGAACGTATAGATATTACCGGCTTTTGTCTTATATATATGTGTGTGGTACAGGAAGTTATATCCCTTCTCTAAAAGTCTTTCCCTATGCACCTTGGTCTTCCCTTCAGGCCCGTGGTTCAATTCTGAAAGGATCCGCCGGTTGCGCTTCAACGTGTTCACCACATTACGCACGTAATTGATGCTGCTGTTGTTCGCGTGATAATGGTACAAGTTGCGGCAAGCATCCGAGCAGAAACGCTTATCGGTACGCCCTACGATCTTCGTCCCACACTCAAGGCAGACCTTTTCCGCAGCCTTTATCGCCATGTTACGAAGTTACGATGTGCCTGCTGGCTTCATCCCATAATGCCCCCTTTGGGCGCATTCCTGTCAAGGCGTGTCTTCGCCTTCAAGTCCTCGGCCAAATTTATTCTCTTCCGCTTCGCACCCTCTCCAAGATCTTCCCTCTCCCTCCGGAGAGGGAGAAAGAGGGTGAGGCTGGGAGAGGGCTGTGGTGAGGGGCCTCCGGGCTTTCCCGGCTGCGCCACTTACGCAGATCACTTTCTGCCACATGGATCCTCTTCTTATTAAAAGTTTCTGCTTGCGTATAGCGTGATCCACGCAGATCCGGCTCGGGCCTTGTTATCTTGTGTTTGTATCCATGCCGAAATTATTGTCCTTTAACGACTGCGGTATCTACTGCGAGCAGGCCGGCGTCTACATCGATCCGTGGAAGAAAGTGGAAAAGGCCCTTATTACGCATGGCCATAGCGATCATGCGCGTTACGGCCACAAAAGCTACCTCTGCCATCCGGTCACCGCGCCGATCATGCGCGCTAGAATGGGCGCCGATCTGAACATCACTACCATGGATGTCGGCGGGTCAGTATCGATCAACGGCGTTCAATTCAGTTTTCATCCGGCCGGCCATATTCCCGGCAGTGTTCAGGTACGGGTGGAATACAAAGGCGAGGTCTGGGTGGTCACCGGCGATCATAAACGTCATACGGATGGTATCAGCGATCCGTTCGAACCCGTCAGGTGCCACACCTTCATCACCGAATGCACCTTCGGTCTGCCGATCTATCGCTGGCCCGAGCCTTCACAGGTCTTCGCTGAGATCAATGCGTGGTGGCGCAGGAATGCGGAGAACGGGATCTGCTCCATCATCAGCGCCTACAGCCTGGGCAAGGCGCAACGCGTATTGAAAGGCCTCGATCTTTCGATCGGTCCTGTTCTTACCCACGGCGCTGTGCAGAACATGAACAACGTTCTGCGTGAGACCGGGCTCGATCTTCCGTTCACCGAACAAGTGACACAGGATACACCGAAAGAGAAGTTCCGCAAGGCGCTCGTGATCACGCCGGGTTCGGCCTTGGGATCGCCCTGGGTGAACAAGATGAAGCCATACAGTACCGCCATGGCCAGCGGGTGGATGCAACTTCGCGGGTGGCGCCGCCGATCGGCGTTGGACAAAGGCTTCGTGCTCAGCGATCATGCCGATTGGGATGCCTTGCTCCTCGCGATAAGGGAGACCGGGGCCGAAAGGATCATCACCACCCACGGCTATACCGACATCTTCAGCGAATATTTGAAAAGCATCGGGTTCGATGCATGTGCAGAGGATACCGAGTTCGCTGGCGAAGGCGCATTGGAAGAGGGTGGACTTGAGCCTTCCACAACAGCCGCCGCACCAACGCAGGAATAGCATCGCATGGAACGCGCCGCCCGGTTATTCGACGAGTTGGACAGCACCACCAGCACAAACGCCAAGGTGGACGCTCTCGCGCACTATTTCAGCGAAGCGGACGATCAGGACAAATTGTGGGTGATGGCGCTATTGAGCGGGCGGCGTCCTAGACGACCTGTTACGGCTACACAGCTCAGGCTATGGATCGGCGAGTTGAGCGGCATAGATGAATGGCTTTTGGATCACAGTTATCATGTGGTCGGTGATCTCGCAGAGACCATCACGCTTCTCGCTCCAACGACCGAACGTATCCGGAAAAGCCTCACGGAATGGATCCTTTATGTGGAATCGCTCAAGGATCGTACGGATGAGGAGAAAGGGCGCATGGTGAAGGCAGCATGGCAGGGGCTTGGGCGTATGGAATGTTTCGTCTTCAACAAGATCATGACCGGCAGTTTCCGTATCGGTGTCAGCCAGAAGATCATGGTAAAGGGCCTTTCCAGGACCACCGGGGTGCATGAAGATGTGATCGCCCACAGGCTCATGGGCGAATGGAGTCCGCATACGACCACCTTCCAGGATCTTCTTTTTGCCGAGAATACCGGTGATTCCGATTCCCGCCCCTACCCTTTCTATCTGGCTTATCCGTTGGAAGAACCCGAAGGCCTCAAAGGCATCGAGGCCTTGGAAACTCTTGGCGATCCGAAAGATTGGCAGGCCGAATTCAAATGGGATGGCATTCGCGGCCAATTGGTGGTCAGGGGCAACAAGCACTACACCTGGAGCCGTGGCGAAGAACTGGTCACGGACAAGTATCCGGAATTCCATGTACTTCGATCGGTCCTCCCTAAAGGGACCGTTCTGGATGGAGAGATCATGGCCTGGCGTGGCGATCGGCCGTTGCCCTTCAACTTGTTACAGCAGCGGATCGGCCGAAAAGTGCTCGGGAAGAAGATACTGTCCGACGTTCCCGTTGCATTCGTGACGTACGATCTGCTGGAGCATGAGGGCGAGGACATCCGAGAATTGCCATTGATGGAAAGACGTGCGCTGCTGCAGGAGATCGTTGCAAAGGCAGCTCATCCGTCACTGATCATTTCGCCAACGGTGGAAATAAGTTCCTGGCAAGATCTGATCGCGCAACGGGAACATGCGCGCAAGCTTTCCGCCGAAGGGCTTATGTTGAAGAGACTTTCCAGCACATATGAAGTAGGCCGGAAAAAGGGTGATTGGTGGAAATGGAAGGTGGATCCCCTTACGATCGATGCGGTGCTCACCTTCAGCATGCGTGGTCACGGCCGCCGCGCCGATCTCTATACCGACCATACGTTCAGCCTCTGGCACAATGGAGAACTGGTAACCTTCGCCAAGGCGTACAGTGGCCTTACTGATGTGGAGATGAAACAGGTGGACGCATTCGTAAAGAAGAACACCGTCGCCCGTTTCGGGCCCGTACGTCAGGTAACACCGGAACTGGTTTTCGAACTTGCCTTTGAGGGAATAAGCGAAAGCGCGCGGCATAAGAGCGGCGTGGCGGTAAGATTTCCCCGGATAGCACGGTGGCGTCATGATAAAAGGGCCGAGGATGCGAATTCGCTCGAAGAATTGAAACTACTGATGCGGGCACATCATGACTGACCCGATCGGCATACGATCGGAAGAGATGCGCCCGATGCAGCATCTTCGGATCATCCCGACACTCACCCATGGCCTCTTGGACCAGTTGATCGGGATCGTATTGATCGTATCGCCCTGGATCTTTGAATACCACACGGCCCGGGGTGCGGCTGTGCTTGTGCCAGTGGCCATCGGTGCGGCGGTCATGGTCAATAGTCTTTTCACCGATCACGAAATGGGATTGCTGCGGCATATCCATGTTCGCGATCATTTATGGTTGGATATCGCGTTGGGAACCGTACTCTCGGCTTCACCGTGGATCTTCGAATTCTCACATCGGATCCATCTTCCCCACCTTGTTGGCGGGCTTATCATGGTAGTACTGTCCGTCCTCACCGTACGCAAGCCTTTTGATGAGAGCATCTTCACAGAAGTTGTGATCCGGGAAGGCCGTGCAGAGATCATCCGGTACGCCCGAACTGCCGACAATTCTTCCTTCTGATCATTATCTGTGGAAGAGTGACCACCGCTCTGAGCCACGCTGGTCGTGGTTTTCCCCGATCGCGTCTGTTACTTCACCACCACAGCAGTGAGGAACCGGTTTCCTTTTACCTAGTGCTGGGGATACCCTTCAACCATTTTGAGAATGCCGTTCCATGGATCGCAACGATCCTTTTACAAGTGCGCTCCCCATGACTTCCACAGCATTTTGGCGGCACGTCAATGGAAAGGCGGATGTTCAGGGAAAATGAAATGGATCACCCTCAACAACTAAAAACTACAGCCATGACATCCTATATGAACGCACTCATGATCGCAGCACTTGCTTCGATCCCTTTCAGTGGAACAACAACAGCACAGGACCGCTTTGAACAACCCGGAACCCCATCAGAACAAGTGATCCGGAAGGACCGCACGAAGGCCGACCTTTCTACCCCGGCCGATCGCAATGAGAACCCATCTTTCGATCGTACTGCGACCCTTATGGAAGATGGTACTTATGCCGTGGTGATCACGGACGCTTCAGGTAATCTGCGCATGAAAGGAAGTTACCTGGATGAGAACTTGAAAGTACCGCACGGTGAGTTCACATATTATTACGCGAACGGCAATGTGGAAAGCAATGGCCGCTACGAGAAAGGTTGGAAAACAGGGATATGGAACCGGTTCACGGAGGATGGTTCTCCCAAAGCCGAACGTGTCTACACCGGAAATACCTGGGATGACATGGCTGTTACGCTCAGTGCTCGCTAGAGACGCTTGAGCCCCTGGTGATCGACAGGGCCTGATCCAAAGTGGATCGGGCCCTTGTCTTTTTAGTCCCCTTTCTGTCCTACGAACTGATCTTCCTTTTCCTCGAAGAGAATGTTGAACGTGGTGAGCGTGCCGTAACAGCGTGTGATGTACTGCTGCAACTCCACTTTCTCCATATCACTGAGGTTCGCGTGGGCATTTATCTTTTGTTCCAGCACCCTGAAGCGATCGCGGATCATCACGATCTTATGGAACAGATCATCTATCGGCAGCTCCTTGCTCTTAAGGGAAGGGTCGCGCGGCTTGATCTCGATCGTTCCACCACGGAAGCGCCGGGCAAGCTCGATCGGGCGTTGAGGAACTTGCATGCGCTCCAGCAATTCTTCCAAGGCGGTCTTCACATGATCCATATCCAGTTCCGGTGCGGCCAATTCCGGACCGGGTGCCACGGTGATCAACCCCTGGAATGAACGGCTGATCGGTTGTTCACCATGCTCCTTGAAGAAAACGTGAACAGTACGCGGATCCATATCATAGATCACGCCTACACCCATCGTGGGATGTTTCACCCGCGCCCCGATACCGATATCGTGCAGTTCCATCAGATTATTTCGAGGATCTTGTAAGTGATGTTGTTGAAATTCACCAGATCACCGGCCTTCCTGCCAAGCATTGCCTGTATCAGCGGAGCTTTTGGTGTTACGCCCAGGTATCGATGCCCGCCAGCATTGAATTCTTCGATGCTTGCTGCAATGAGGAACTCTTTTTTGTCCGTATGCACCAGTGCGCCGTATTGCACAGTATCGAGTTTCTGTGATGGATCGATATCGGCCAGCCGATCGATATCCTGCTTCAGATGCTCGAGCTGCTCGGTGAGCGAGTTCATCAATTCCACATCGGAACCGTGGGTGCTCTCCGTCTGGCTGGCGCTTTCGGCATTATCATCACCAATGGTCACCGCCTGCAGGTCATTGATTCGTTCGCGGAGCTTTTCCGCATTGGCTTCCAGGCGGGCATGGGCTGCTTCCAGCACGCTCTTCTTCAGCGCGATAGTGGACATGGGAAATTTGGGCTGGTGACTGGGAACGAAGTTAACGAACGGGCGAAAAAAAGCAGCCCCGGCCAGGCGGGGCTGCTTCAGTACCTCTATATCACTGGAAAGTGATGGAACCGAAACGGTACTCCTTGCCTCGGGTGGCGTAGATGAACATGTTCTCCGTGTCCATCTGCCTGCAGGCCATAGGCTGAAGGATCGCATCGCGCTTATCGGGTGCCAGCAATGCTTCCCGATGAACCGTTCCATTGCCATCAATGGTGGCCAGGGTGATCAACTGGCCTTTGCCCTTCAGATCGTACTGTTCCACCTTCATCCCCGGTTTAAGGAAGAGATTCTTTCCACTGTCATTGAAAACAAAATGGATGTTCTCGCCTTTCACAGCGACCGCGTAGGAGGCGAATACAGGTCTGTAGGGCAGGTTGCCGATCACGATGGCATATTGCCTTTCAATGAAAGCCTGCCGCTTTGGAATGATGGTCGCCCACTCGATCTCACCTTCGGGATCGATGTTGATCGCGATGATGTCATTGTAATTGTGCACCCAATAGCATCGCTGAGATCCATTGGATGAAGTGGTGCAACGCTGATAAACATAGTACTGCTCACCGACCATGACCGCGCCACCATCTTCGCGAAGGATGATCTCATCCATATCGAACTGGAACATCTCCATGTCCTCCCCTTTGCGATCGGCTCTTTTCTCAGCCTTTTTGGCCTGTTTTTCCGTCATGTACGACTTAATGAAGTCATTGTCGAATTCCTTGTATGATTGATGCTCGATCTGCTTGGTATCGCGGTCCAGACGCATGAAGAATGACCCGCGGACACTTCCAACGCCCTTGTTCCCGAAGAACCCTCCGCAGACTATATCGCCGTCCTTGGCCACCGCGAGCGTCACATCCTGCAGGAACTTGTCAGAGACATTGATAGGATGATCTTCCGTGTCACCATCCTTGTGGAATACAAGTAGATGGTACGTATACGCGGCTATGTCATCCTTCCTCTTGGCCCGTGCCTCGGCCGGCTCATCGTATTTGATTCCCAGCATCAACACCGATCCATCATCATCCACCACAACGCGGTCACGCGAGAATTCCTTGTTGCTGTAAGGCAGGGTCACCTCCTTGGACCAAAGCAATTCCATGCCGCTGCTGTAGACCATGAGTTCAGACCTTTCGCTCTCGTCTTTTTCATAGGTCTTGTTCAGGTCGATGAGGATCTTCGAGTTGCTCGGCGAAGAACTCACGGATATGGATCCTTTCTTCTTGTTGCTTTCCGCTGGCAGAGAGCTGATCTTTTCCATCCGCCCCTGGGAATTCAGGTCATCCTGGCCCAACACTCTTAAGTAAAGATGGCTGACCTTTTCCTTCTTGTCATAACTGGTCGTGAAGATCAGGATCTTGTCTCCCACGAAGGAGATCTCCTCCATGGAGTGTTCGGCCTTATCGAATTTCATGGGGATCACTTCTTGTGCAAGTGTCCTGTACTCGCGGTTCATGCGCTTGAGGATGAGCTCCTTCTTTTGTGAAAAGAGCAGGAATGCATTTTCTTCATCCGTATGGAGCAAAGATTCGAAGACACCTTCTTTCTTCGCATCCAATGGCGGTGCCCAATTCACCTCGGCACGATCGGTTTTTTTCTGGGCCTGAAGTGGCGTTAGAGGCGCAAGCACCAGAAGTGCCGCAAGGAATTTTAGCTTCATCGCATTTGTGTAAGGGGGATGAAACTAGGAGAAAATGTTCATTATTTACGATCTGCGTAAAAAAACCGACCCCGGCGCCTGGGCAGCGGCACCGGGGTCTCCTTCAACACACAGAACAGGCTTCGGTCTATGCGGTCGGTATTAATTTGATGTAGTCGCAGTCCTGCTCTTGATCAGCCTCTTTCGACACTTCGATCTTCACCGGGGTGGGATCTTCCTGAATGCGCTGGGCGAAGAGCTGTTCATCATCGGTAAGGCAGAGCAACAAGGTGAGGGTCTGTATCGGCCACATGAGCGGGGTTGTTTGCGTTCGACAGGTGCAAGATGTCGACAAAGGACCGTCCTTGTCAAGACCAATGTTTGAATTTCTTCGACGAACGACTCTCTTGTCTATCTCATCCCGCCAAAATAGCCTTCGCATAATTGCTCCAGCTCATGGTCTTGGTGGCTTCCACCACATTGCGCCGGTCGATCGGGTCGGTGATCATCTTTTCCATCACGCGCGCCATGTCCTCCACATTCCGTGGTTCGGCCAGATAACCGTTGAAACCATCGGTGATCGTTTCCGGGAAGTGCCCGACGCGCGTGGCAACGGCGGGTAGTTTGAAGTTGTAGCTCAGCGATTCCACCCCGCTGGGCGTAGCGGTCTCATAGAAAAGCACGATCGCATCCGAAGCTTGGAAATAAGGCGGCACTTCTTCGTTCGGTATGAACCGATCCACCACCATCACCTTGTCCTGAAGCCGGAGTTTCTGCACGAGTGAAAGCGGATCGTAGTCGCGCTCATCGTCGCTCTTCTTCAGGAACAATTTCTTCAACGTACCGAAGACCAGGTTCTTGATCTTGGTGCTGATCTTCTTCTGATCCACAGTGCTCCAAAAACGTTCGCCCACGATCATCAAGCTCACATCATCGCGCTTCTGCGCCAGCTTCGCGAATGCTTCGATGCAGTAATGCAATCCTTTGTATTTGCGAATGAATCCGAAGAAGAGGAAGACATGCTTCTTCAATCCATGCTGCCGTTTCCATTCTTCCTTGTTGAATGCCGGATCGGGTTTGAAGAGCGTGTAGATCGGGTGGTATAATTTCAAGATCGGGAGGGACGCATCATGATGCGTCCGTGTGGACCGTGCGCCATCTAAAGTGATCTCAAAACGTGCATCCGGCATCAACGCCTTCAATTCCTCTGCGGTCTTGTAGGCATGCACAATGAAGCTGTGCCCATGCCGCAACGCCATTCGTGTAAGCCGCGCATCCAACGAACTCTGTTCCTTCGCCGCCACAAAGTGCAGATCGAAGAGGATCTCGGCCTTCGTGTGTTTCCGCAGGTATTTCGCGATCGTGTTCAGCGGGATCCCTTGCGTGGGGTTGTACCACTGGATGATCACCTTGTCCGGCTTCAGGTCGGCGATCGCTTTTGCGGTGGAACGCCAGGTGCGTGGATCGTTCCAGTTGGTGAGGTAATGCACCGGAATCTCGTAGCCTTCCAGAAAACTGCTGCGGCTGGTCTTGTCCACGAACTCGCGGGGGATGATCGCGGGGTACTGTTGCGTCCAGCTTACGATCGAGACTTCGGCGCCTTCATCCTTTAGGGCACGCGCCAGCGCGGTGTTGTACTGCGCGATGCCGCCTTTGAATTTGGGGCCGGGGCCGAAGCAGGTTATGCGCATGCGATAAAAATGCAATTGAACCGCGACGACGCGACGACGCGACGGAATGCGAATGCAGTTTGAACCGCGACGACGCTGCGACGCGACGGAATGCCAATACAGTTGAACCGCGACGACGCGACGACGCGACAGAATGCGAATGCAGTTTGAACCGCGACGACGCGACGGCGCAACGGAAATGCGAATGCAGTTTGAACCGCAGCGACGCGATGACGCGACGCAATGCCAGATCCAGAATGCAGTTCAATTGTCCGTGATCGCATATGGCTATAGGTTGTTCACTACGCGCTTCATGCCTTGCTTTAGTAGAGGGCTGTTGAAGTTGATGACCCTTCCAAGTTTGTTCCCAGTAAGTTTAAGGTATGTCAACATTTGGGCGGTGTGGATCGGATGAAGTTCACTCACGGCCTTGATCTCGATGATGACCTTGCGTTCAACCCAAATATCCAGTCTATAACCTACATCTAGTTTCACTTCGCGGTAGACCAATGGAAGTGCGACTTGAGTTTCGATATTCAAACCCATGTGTAGCAGTTCATAGGCCATGCATGCTTCATAAGCACTTTCCAATAGGCCTGGACCAAAGTGGCGATGGACTCTGAATGCCGCTTCAATGATGTGATCATCCAGTTCATTCTCCCGCATTTCGGAGTTCTGAGTTAGCGTTGTTACATCGTTCGCGCTTCGCATTAACGTCGCATCGTTTGCGTCCTTGCGGTTAGATCTCTTGCATTTCGCATTTGCTTTTGCGTCGCGTCGTCGCGTCGTCGCGGTTAGATCTCTTGCATTTTGCATTATGAAGTTAACGTCGCGTCGTCGCGTCGTCGCGGTTAGATCTCTTGCATTTTGCATTATGAAGTTAACGTCGCGTCGTCGCGTCGTCGCGGTTAGATCTCTTGCATTTTGCATTATGAAGTTAACGTCGCGTCG
>JAEZAU010000141.1 GCA_023430325.1 Bacteroidota bacterium
AGTCCCGTAGGGACGCAATGTGGGTAGCATTTCATGGCACCCGATGGATCACCCGTGCCGTAGGTACGGAACCAACATCGCGTACCTGACGGCACGCCAGATCTTGTCGTGAAATGATCGTTCTACCCACATTGCGTCCCTACGGGACTAAGGACATCTTGATCGCATCGTGAGATCTTTATTCATGTATTTGTTGATGGCGGAACATTTCGTTGACCAAAAGCCCGCTTGCGAAGCCCTCACAGGATCTGCGTAAGCTGCGCAGGCGGAAAGCCCGACCCCACCCCCGGGCCCTCCCCGAAGGAGAGGGGAGCGAAGCGGTAAAGAAGTTATTGGGAGGCCTTGCAGCCGAAGAAGCGACCTGACAGGAAGTCGCCCAAATACCGGAAGTGCTTGTCTTAAGTCCTATGTCCTATGACGGTTGCTTCTTGCTGTGCGGCATGGAGATCTCAACGTCCCGCAGGGCCACAATATTGGTAGCATTCCATGGCACCGCTGGATGCTCCGCGTATAAATACAGAACCTACATCGCGCTCCCAACAGCACGCCCAATATGGGCGATCGAAAGTCCTTTCCATCACATGTGGATAATATCCAGTAAATATTTCCTTCCTATCTCTTGGCATTCTATGCCTGCACGGTGCAAAAAAAATCCGTTCACTTATTCACATCATCCCCCATTCAACTCTAGCCCGTTCAACCATTCCAGCAACCGGGAAGGCTCCACCGGCTTCACCATATGGTGGTCAAAGCCTGCTTCACGAGAACGCTCGCGGTCATGCAACTGCCCCCAGCCTGTGAGTGCGGCCAGGACAGGCCTTCCATTGGTCGATCGTTCGCGGATGTTGGCTGCTGCTTCATAGCCGTTGAGCCGCGGCATGCCGATGTCAAGGATCGCGACGTGCGGATCCACCCTCTTGCTGATCTCCACCGCCTGTGCTCCATCATGCGCCACATGCACTTCATGGCCGTGTACGGTGAGCAATGCGGAAAGGCTCTGTATGGTATCCAGGTGATCATCGGCGATGAGGACGCGCAATCTTCGTGCTGGGCCGGCCCCTTTATCCTGCCTGGTGCGCTCCCCCTCCATGGCGGGTACCGGGATCATTGGTATGCGAATGATGAACTCACTGCCTTTGCCAAGGCCTTCGCTATGCGCCTCCACCGAACCGCCATGCAGTTCCACCATGCTTTTCACCAGGGAGAGGCCAATACCAAGCCCCCCGTGTGAACGATCCAACGGTGCTTCCACCTGTGAGAACATGGTGAAGATATCCGGCAACCTTTCCGCGGCAATGCCGATCCCCTGATCCTTCACGCGGATCTCTGCCACGCTATCCAATTCCTTCACCTGTACATGGATCGATGTGCCATGACGGGAGAATTTGCAGGCATTATGGAGCAGGTTCCCGATCACCTGGATCAACCGCGTTCTATCGGCATACAACAGGAATGAGCGCCGGGGAAGGTCCAGTTCAATGGAGGTTCCGGCAGTGTTGCAATACGGCTTGTTGGCCTCCACGGCCTCGTGGATCACCGAACTCAGGTCCAGCAGTTGCTTTCGAAGTTCGATCTTGCCCTGGCTGATGCGGCTCACATCCAGCAGATCCTCGATCAGGTGTACCATGTGGCTCAGCTGCCGGTCCATGAGGCGGAGCATCTCCTGGTTGGTCTCTTCGGGTACTCCCTTGCTCTGCAACACATCCAGAGCAGTACGGATCGGCGCCAGCGGATTGCGCAGCTCATGGGCCATGGTGGCAATGAACTCGTCCTTTTTGCGATCGGCATCCTTCAACGAAGCTTCTATCGCCTTGCGTTCGGTGATGTCTCGCAGGAATGCGGTGAAGAACGGCGGGCCGCCCGCGGAGCCAACCACGTTGATGGAGATCTCTGCATGGAACTCCGATCCATCGGCGCGCAGGGCCGGCAGCTCCACCAGCTGACCCAGGATCCGTTGCTCACCCGTTTCCAGATAGCGCTTCATACCCTCCCAATGCGCGGTACGTAACCGTTCCGGGATGATGACCTCTGCAACCGTGCGGCCCACCACATCATCGGATCGATGGCCGAACGTTCTTTCAGCAGCCGGATTGAAATCAACGATGCGGCCTTCATGGTCCATGGTGATGATGCAATCCATGGCCGAGGCGAGTATGGAAGCCTTGCGTTCTTCGCTCTTGCGTAGCGCTTCAGCGCTGGCGCGCGCTGCGGTGATGTCCTTGAACACAAGGCTGAACCTGCCATGCGGCATCATGGGCGCGGCGAACACATCGAAGAACCTGCCCATGGCCTCCGATCCCATCTGGAAACGGGTGGGCCTGCCACCCAACGCCACTTTTCCGTAGGCCTCCGCCCAGGCCGGCTCGAGGCCGGGTATGGCCTCGTACGCTCTTCTGCCCACCGCATCTTTAAGGCCGGTGAAATGCTCGAACTGGGGATTCACTTCGAGGAAACGGTAATCCACCGGCCGGCCTTCATCGTTGGTGATGATCTCGCACAGGCAATACCCTTCATCGATGACGGAGAACAAGGTCTCGAAGCGGTGCTGGCTTTCACGCAAAGCCTCTTCGGCCTGCTTCCGGCGGGTGATGTCCAATGCAACACCCGGCAGTCTTACGGCCTTGCCGCTATCATCACGTTCTATGGTGCCCCTTACCAGCAACCACCGCCAGCGGCCATCGGCACCCCTGGCCCGATACTCGGTGAAGATGTCAGGGCTCTTCTCCAGAGCGTCGTTGATGGTGGTGGTCACGGAATCCCGATCATCGGGATGGATCGCTTTCATGTACTCGGCCAGCGGTGAACCATCGGCATCATTCTTTCCGATGTTGAAGTACAGTTCAAGGTTCTTGTCCGCATAAAGCCGATCTTCCCTGATGTCCCAGACCCATGTGGCCACATCACCAGCGGCAAGCGCGAGATCCAGTCTTTCACGGGTCCGCTCCAGTTCCTGCTGGGCCTTCTTTCGCTCGGTGATGTTCAGCAGCACGCCCGGTACACGCAACGGAGCGCCCTGTTCATCGCGCTCTATCGTTCCGCGGCCCAGCACCCATCGGGTAAGTCCATCACTGCCTATGAGCCGGAACTCCGCTTCATAGGTCTTTGCGTTGCTGCCAAGTGCATCGGCCAGCACCTGTTGCACGCGCTCACTGTCCTCGGGATGGAAGGAGGCGATATACTTCTCCGGGGGGCCACCATGGATATCCTCAGGCCCTACGTTGTAGAACAAAGCCAGGTTCTCATCCCCATAGATCTTGCCGTTCACCACATCCCAGAACCAGGTGGCCACCTCGCCGGCGGATAATGCAAGAAGCAGTCTTTCCCGGGTACGCGCCAATTCCGCGCGGGCCTCCTCCCTATCGGTGATGTCCGATGCCATCACCAGGCGTTTGCCCCCATCAAGAATGGCCGCATGAAGGTCCATATGAACAAGGTCCACAGGAGATCGGTAAAGGATGAACTTGCCACGCAGTGTACCGGTGCGCTCGAATTCCACGCGTGCCTGATCGCGTTCTTCCAGCGCTTCATCGGGTGTCCACGCCTTGTAATCGGAACCGATCAGGTCCTCCTTGCGCATGCGCAACATCTCGCACATTGCGGGGTTGGCATCCAACCAGATGTCATTGGCATCCAGTACGGCTATTGCGACGGGTGCGTGTTCAAAGACCCACTTGAAATAGTCTGACCGGTGGTCTATGCTGGTGCTCATGCGCGTTGGTGCAGCAAGTTATGCTCGGGTCATGCGCGTACCGTCGGTAACCTGCGTTAAAAGACCGGGGTAATGAACGGCCGGGCAGTGGAAGATGATCTATCTTGATGTCAGGATCGAAGTACGAGATTCAGCGATCGAACTTCCGGTCCTTTTCGTCGCTGCGGAAGATGTTGAGCACCCGCTGCCAGAACTCACCGAACGTATCGAACTCCTCGCGATAGGCCACACCGGCCCCCTGCGTGGTGAGCGCCTGATCGGTGCGGTTGAGGTTGCGATCGTTGCTCTGGCTGAATCCCTTCAACCGGAGTTTGCCATCGGGCGTAAGCAGGTATTCGATCTGGAAATCACCGATCAATGTGTTGTTGGACTGCGTGGTGCGCTGGCCATAGGCCATGCCGGCGTTCGCGCTGAAGAGCAATCTCTCGGAGAAAAGCTGCGTACTGAGCGCCACTTCCAGTTCATCCTGTGTGATGTTGTTGCCCTGGCGATAGTTCACGCCCAGATCGAAATCATCGCTGATCTGCGAAAGCCAGTTGCTCACCTGGTTGCTCATCAACTCCCAGCCCGTGGCGCTTGCACCTTCCGAAGCCAGGCCACCCGCGCCGCCTTGTGCTGCGCCAGCGCTCTGTGAAGGCAGGAATCGGTTCAGCACTATCAAGGAGAACACCTGCTGGTTCAGCGCCTGATCGGTGCTGAGCACACTGTTCACCTGCGCGCGTGTGGCTTCATCCACGGTAGGCAACCGCACTTCGAAGTTGATCTCAGGGTTCATCAGCTTATCCCGCAGATGCATCACCACATCCACAGGAACACGGCGGCGGTAAGCATCGTTCTTTTCATACATGATGTCGTACAGCGGCGCACGCAACCGGTAATTCGCCAAAAGATCTATCTGGGCGTTGAACGGATCGCCGTACCAGACTATCCTTCCACCGGGTTCAAGTTGGAAGCGTTTGTTCACCACGTTCTTCAGCGTGAAGAGGTAATCACCATCACTTATCTCCACCTGCCCGCGCATTGCGAACTCACCGCTGGGGCTGACGGTCATCTCCATGTTACCGTATCCGCGGCCACCGAGAATGTCACCGACCGTGGGATCGAAGATCAATTCGAAATGGGCATCGGGCGTCACCTCCACTTTCATGTCCAGCGTAACGCCGGATAGATCGACCTGCCGTTCTTCCAGCTTCGCCGTATCGGTGGAAAGAAAACGGATGAAGCTGATGTCCGATACTTCGAGGCTGCCACCCACGGGGAAATGAATGTCGGTCCCTTCACTGGTACGGGCGTCCGCCACTATATCGATCCGGCTGCCGTAACCGCTCACAGAGACCTCGCCGGTACCGTACGCTTTTCCATAGAATATGTCATTGTCAAGCAAGGTGGTGTTAAGCACCAGAAGGTCCTGCATGGTACCCCAGATGTGGTAGTTCAGGTCCTTGAAACCTTTGTGCAGAACGGTGCCTCCGATCTTGCCGGTATTGCCTTCTTCGTCGCGGATGGTCACGTTCTCGAAGGCGAACATGTCCGGCTCTATCCGCAACACATGATCGAAAGTGTATAGCGTGTTCAAATAGTCGATCCTGATCCCTGCGTTGATCATCTCCAATTCGCCATGGACCTGCGGATCGCCAAGGTTTCCTGAAACGTTGACCGTACCGGTGAGCTTTCCCTGCACATCGCTCAAGCCGGCGGGCAGATAGGGATCCACCACTCTCAGATCGAACCGGTCCATCTTCAGCGCAAGATCGAGGCTCTTCGCGGTATCCAACTGCATCCTTCCATCAAAGTCGAGCACCTTCACCTGCCGCCGTTCTATATCACCGTTCAACGCGATGGAACGCTGGCCATGCGCCCAATCGGCCACGAACCGCACCCGGCCGATCTCGTGACCACCGATATGGACACTGTCCACCGCCAGATCGCCATTGATCACCGGTGCTTTGTAGAGATCATGCACCCGTGCAGTTCCTGTAAGATCTCCCGAAAGATCCACCGGACCGATCAACGGCTTAAGATTCTCCAGTGCGAAGTTCGCCAGGCGAACGGAGACCGCTTGTGTGGGATCGCTGGAAAGGACACCATCGATGGCCACCAATTGATCCCCGTTGCGCATCACGAGCGAATCGATGTGTACCGTATTTGAATCGATCTCCATATGCACCTGTCTGGCGTTCTCCCAATCGCCGCGGCCAAGATGCAGGCGCGAGGGAAGCAGGTCCAGCGTGAGCGACCGAAGTCCACGGACCTCTCCGAGCACCGCGATATCACCATTCGTTCCGCTGCTGGAATCCTTCCAACCCATGTCCAGATCCACTTCGTCCTGATAGGCTTTGCCGGTAATGCTGGTGCCGGAGAACCAGACACTGTCCTGCCAGGTCTGCCTGCCGCTGTAAAAGCCGAATGCCAGCACATCGAGCGTCTTGTCGGCAATGACCTCCAGATCCTGGATGCGCAGGTCCTTGTAACGCAGACCGGGCAAATTGGCGGTAAGGTCCAGATCGAAGGTGCGGCTGTCCAGCGATCCACTGATCAATGCACCGCTGTCCACTTCCAGGCCGGGCACAAAAAGATCCAGTGCGGCCTTGGTATGCTTCGGATAAATGTCGAAACGGAACCGTTGTTCGGCCTGGCGGTACTCCACTTCATTGCGGAGTGCGGGAAAAACGCTGTAGATGACGTTGGAGACCGCATCGCCCAGTTTCGTGGGAAGGAATGTTCCGGTGATGGTGGCATCGGCCACATCGGCATCCATCTCGAGCACGTTCTGACCTTGGGTGCGGCCGCTGCGAATGATGACATCACCCAGATCATGCTCCCCTCTGTCATTGCAATACGAAATATCACGTGCCTCCAATCTTCCGAGAAGACTGTCGGGTGAAAGTCTTCCCTCCACGTTCACCAGAACGCTCAACGTACTGTATTCTTCCTTGGGCGCGATGCCGAGCGCCTTCAGATCGAGGTGCTGCACCTGTGCGTCGAAATCCACTTCGGGCCAGCGCCCGCGCATATCGGCGAGACCCCGGAAATCCATCACCAGGTTCTCATCCTGCACCTTCAATTCACCATTGAAGAGGTCGCGTTCCAGACGGCCGTTGGCGGTGATGCCCGTGATCCGGCGGCCATCGAAAGTGAAGAAGGGAAAGGTGCCTTCCAGATCGGCGCGCATACCTGGAATGGTGGTGCCACGGCCTTTGATGCGGATGTTCGCCGCCAGTGGCCCGATCGAATTGGTCTTCAGGATGGGCCCGATGTTGAAAGAACTCGTGGCTGCGCGGCCCGAAAGAGTGAAGATCCTGGTGAGCGTGTCGCGCTCGTACGAAAGGTCGGTGCGCAATTCACCCAGATCGGTGCGCGATCTTCCGTAAGCGGTGAATGATCGCGTGAAGCCGGTGAAGTTCCCTTCGAACTCCAGGGTCCCGAGCAACTCTATCTCACCTGGAACTTTCAATTTTCCGCCTTCGGTGAATGGCGCGGTGGGGATCGTTGCCAGATCGTTGGGATCGAGATGCAGTTCGGTGACATCCACCAGCATGAACGTGTTGGGCACATCGGGCAGGCCGCTCAGATCGGCGCTGCCTTTGAACCAGCTGTTCTCACCGAGACCGATGGAAAGGTTCCTCCCGCGCAATTCAGACACCGTACCGCGGAATTTCCCCTGCACGGCTATGGGCAGCTCGATCCCTTGCAGATCGGGCGCGAAGTAGGAAACATCCGCAAAGTCCAGCCTGCTGCTGTCCAGGTCCACACGCATGTTCACCTGCTGCTCGAACTCATCATACGCCGCCCAGCTCTCATTGCTGAACTGTAGCTTGCCACGCAGTGATGTGTTGGGAGTGACCAGTTGCATGTTGTCGATATCGATCCCTCTGGGCCGCACCATGGTGGAACCACTGAGCCTCACCAGATGAAAACCGCTCTGCTCCTGCAGACTGAGCTCCTCCAACTCGAGGGCTATGGAATCACCCTGCATGAAGAATTGTCTTCCGGCCACATGCGTACGGCGCACGTCCGCATGATCGAAATCAACCCCGAAGGGCGATCTTTCCTGGTTGTCATTGATGTAGGAGAAATGCAGATCCTCCACCAGAACCTCACCCACCATCACGGTCCATTTCGGCTTGCTGGAGGTGGTGTCCGACGAAGCCAGTTTCTTGATCAGGTTGGTAAGGTTGCTGTGCTTGTCGCCTTCGGCGGTGGCCAATGCGAACCTGCCGTTCTGTAACCTTACCGATGATGCCTGTACAAGGTCCCGATCGAAATGGATCCGCAGGCCATGAACGTTCAAAGATCCGATCATGATCAAGGTATCGCCGTGCAGATCGCCCACGTAGACCTCTTCAAGGGACAATGGCCCGAGCGGGTTCAACGAGACCCGTGCTATCCGCACCTCGGCGCCTAATTCATCAGACACGCGTGCAGCCAATTCATGCGCCACCCAGGTCTGTACCGATGGAATGAGCAGGAGGAAAGCAAGTCCGATGATCAGTACGATCAGCAACAGGAAGATCCTTCCGATCCATCGGAAAATGGTTAGCAACGTCCTGTATGCACCGGTAGCGGCCAGAAGCGGGCTATTTTTGCGGGCCTTTGCAAGGAACGGGCCCAAGAGCCCAAAAGTAGCGGGGCTTCAGGAGCATGACCTTAAATTTTGATAACGGGCGGTTGTGGATCGAGCATCAGACGGGAGTACAAGGCCATTGATCATACTGGGGATCGAAAGCTCGTGTGATGAGACCGCAGCGGCGGTGCTCGTTGGCGGTGTGGTCCGATCCAACGTGGTGGCCGGCCAGGAGGTGCATAGCGCCTGGGGTGGTGTAGTACCCGAACTGGCGAGCCGCGCGCATCAGGAACATATCGTTCCGGTGGTGGCCGAAGCCCTCAAACTTGCCGGTGTGGCCAAAGAAGATCTTTCAGCTATCGCATTCACACAGGGGCCGGGACTGATAGGTGCGTTGCTGGTGGGCACCTGTTTCGCCCGATCGCTGTCGCAGGCATTGCAGATCCCGCTGCTAGCGGTGGACCACATGAAGGCGCATGTTCTGGCACATTTCATCCAGGATGAGCAACGGCGGCCCGTACCGAAATTTCCGTTCCTGAACCTCACCGTCAGCGGCGGTCACACACAGATCGTTCTGGTGAAAGGGCCGTTGCAGATGGAAGTGATAGGCACCACGGTGGATGATGCAGCCGGCGAATGCTTCGACAAAGGGGCCAAGATCCTGGGCCTGCCCTATCCCGGCGGCCCGCTCATCGATCGGTACGCCGCCCAGGGTGAACCACGCAAGTACAAACTTCCATTGCCGCAGATCGCAGGGTTGCAGATGAGCTTCAGCGGCCTCAAGACTGCATTTCGTAACCTGGTGGAGAACGAAAGCCGGAAGGATCCACTGTTCGTGCAGCGTGAGCTGCCGCATTTGTGCGCATCGCTCCAACAACATATCCTGGACATCCTTCTGCGAAAATTGAGCAAGGCAGGAAGGACCATCGGCATCGAACAGATAGCGATCTCCGGTGGTGTGAGTGCCAACAGCAGCTTGCGCAGGCAGGTGAAGGAATTGGGAGATCGCGAAGGTTGGCAGGTCTTCATTCCACCGTTCGACTATTGCACCGACAATGGTGCCATGATCGCCATGGCCGGGCATTTTTTATACGAGGCCGGAGCATATGCAGGCATCGGAACAACACCGTTCGCACGTCAAGTCTGACAATGATCCGGCATGGGATCGGATGAGCAGGGTTTACCTTTGCGAAGAACTATGACAGAACGGCCTTCAAGCCTACGCCATGCCTTGATCGTTCTGTCGGTCCTGGCCACCATTGCGGCGATGGGCCAATCTCCCCACCTTGCACAAGGCGATTCGCTATTGAAGCTGGATAAACCGCAGCGCGCCTTGGAAGCTTATGACAGGGCGATCGGAGAAGCACCTTCCGCCCCGGCATATCTGGGCAGGGCCAAAGCCAACCTTGCGTTGAACCGCAACGATCCGTTCCTGCTCGATCTTGAGCGCGCCCTGCGGATCGATAGCACCCTGGCCGAAGCACATCATCTGCGCGCGGTCTATTCTTTACGCGGCCAGGACATGCCTAATGCCGCACTGCATGCAGACCGTGCCGTACAGATGAGCCGTGACGAGAAGCTCACCGCACAGAGCAGGCTGGTCCGCGGTCTGGCGAACGCTGAATTGAAACAGCCGGAAAAGGCGATCGAAGACCTTGAACATGGCCTGAACGCAGGCATTGATGATCTTGAGGCCATGCGCACACTTGCCCGGTTGTACGATGCCGCCGGCAGACATGAAGATGCGTTGACGGTGTTGGAAAAGCTCACCACGCTGGAGCCTTATGAAGTGGGCCATTGGAGCAACCGCGCCTTTGAACTGATCCAGCTCCAGCGGTTCGATGAAGCCTTGACCATGATCGAGAAAGCGTTGTTGCTGGACAAGGATGAACCCGTGGCATTGAGCAATCGCGCATACATCCACTATCATCAACAGAAAGACAAGGAGGCGTTCATGGATGTGGAGCGCAGCCTGAAGTCCTACCCCACCAACGCTTATGCATTGCGCACGCGGGCCCTATTACGATTGAGAAAGGGCGATCGCGCCAAAGCATGTGAGGACCTCATGCTGGCCAAGGTGCTGGCCAACATTCCAGAGGTGGATCGGCTGGTGAACGAGCACTGCGCCGATCAGGCCTCCCCGAAAAAGCGCTGATCACTCCACCACGAAACTTCTCACCTGCCGGCCGCCATCGATCATTCGAGCATCGATCACGTAAATGCCCGGCGATAGTTCCAACGACACCTCGATCGATGTTCGATCGCTGGCGGTGATGGAATGGATGGTCCTTCCTGTGGCGTCATGGATGCTGACCTGCCGGAATTGCGCATCCGATCCGATCGAAAATGTGCCGTTGTTCGGATTGGGATACAGCCGGATGCCATTGCCCGGGGAATTCTCACTGATCCCGATCGGCCCGAGTTCCACGATCTGGAACAGATCAAGACCTGCTTCCACCAGATGGCCTGGGGAGAGATCGCTGGCCACCACGATCAACCGCATGTCCGTATCGAGCGCCATGTGATCGAGGATGCGGATCTCGGAATCCAGCCACTGAGGGGATCCGGGGTTGATGCCGATCAGCTCCACTTGTGTGGTGTCATCACCATTCGTCAGATGCACGTTCATGGCGTCATTGGGCGAACCGGCGCCGCCAGCGTTGAAGAACCATCTCTTGTACCGGATATGTGGATCGAGCATGCCGGTGACATCGAACGGTGGTGAAGTAAGGATCACCGATCCATCATCCACATCATCATCACCGGGATCTCCTCCGCCGTTGCCTGTCACCATCGCCAGATCGCCGCAATCACCGTTCACATCAGCACCTGGGTTGCTGGCCAGACCAAGGTATGTTGTACCCACTGGTACCTCACGTACCCACGCGCCACTAGCCGCACCGCCTGTGGACGACCAGCCGAAGTCCAGCACGAAGTCATCATAGTGCCCGCGTTCCAGTTGGATCGAGAGGGGACCTGAAGTTGCACCGATCTGTTGTGGAGCGGGACAGGACGTTATCCAACCCCACTGACCTGCCAGCACTTCATATTCATCTTCGAACACCGCAGGCATGGCGAATGCACCGTTGGGATCGGCCGTAGTGGTGAAATAGTAGAGATCGTTCTTCATCACCACCTGTGCACCTGCAATGCCATTTCCACTTACAGCATCGACGACGGTTCCCTGCAGGCTGAACGATGCCAGCGGGACCAACTGAACGTTCAACAGATTCACCACGCCATTGATCAGCTCAACATTGGTAAGTGTCTGGGTCTCGTAGCCGGCCGCCGACACGGTGACCGTGTAGAAGCCCGCAGTATGGTAGCCAGTGGCGTA
The DNA here is from genome assembly GCA_023430325.1 of Bacteroidota bacterium. Classification (GTDB taxonomy): domain Bacteria; phylum Bacteroidota; class Bacteroidia; order Flavobacteriales_F; family PHOS-HE28; genus PHOS-HE28. The sequence goes on from JAEZAU010000141.1 coordinate 11,611, forward strand.
TGTCCCATCGATCGCTGAATTCTCGTTGATCCCGATCCCTTCGATCGTAAGGTTCGCCTGCGCGATCGGTGCACTCGTCTGTGAATCGGTGATGGTGCCTTCCAACCAGCAGGCGCGCACGTACGTTGGATCGAGGATGAAAAGACCTTGTTCAATATCGGAAATGATCAACCGCTCAGATCCGAAAAAAGGATAGACACCCCACGCTCCTGAAAATCCTGATCCGCTCAACGGCGAGGTATCGTAGTGTCCCACTTCCACCAGATTATCCGGATGCATGGCATCGTAGATCACCACACCATACGTGTAATAGGATGTCACCAGGAAATCGTTCAACCAGTAGGTGTTGTGCGGAACTGTGTTCGATCCCGGATCGCTTTGGAGTTTGTCGAGATATTGGATATCTGAAGGATCGGAAATATCATATGCACCCACGTAGGCGTTCGGTTTTTCGTCCGTGGTGAAGATGTACTGGCCACTGTCATCCAGCCATACGTTGTGCGAGAATACGTTCGGGGTGACCTGTGATCCCAACAATTGCGGTGAAGTTGGATCGGAGACATCCACAATGGTGAAGAACCCATCCTGAATGTGCGCGGCATAAAGCGTATCGCCACGCGCAAAACCATCATGCACGTACCACATGTCGAATTCACCGACCTCAACAGGCGCAAGGGGATCCTGGGTGAGATCGTACATGATGACGCCACCATTGCCACGACTTGATCCGAAGATGTACATGCGGCCGTTCTCATCGATGAAGAGCGAATGAGAGGTCTCCCAATCATCAGCAAGGAACACCGTATGGCTCAATGCAGTGCTTTGCGGCAGCGGGCTCAGATCGATGATGGTCACGCCCCCTCCATTGGCTTCAGTGGTTATGTAGGCGTGATCGTTCCAGACCTTCAATTCACGCCAGATGGAGGCAGGCCCCGGAGCGAAGTAGATCTCCTGGGGTGAAGAGGGATCGCTGAGGTCCACCACGGAAACGCCTCCAGCGGAGCCCGCATCGCCGTTACCGTTCACTCCCACGATCGCATATTCATTCCCCTGCTCATCGGTATAGCCCCATAGATTGCTGAGATCGGATTGGCGCAGCTGCTGGTAGTTCAACTGGCCAACGAAACTGATGTTGGTCTGGGCCAGCGAGGCGATGGGGATCAACAAGCCGGAGATTACGGCCAGAACGTAAAGTCTTGACATACCACAAAGCTACAGGAAGGCCTCCTTACCCGATGAACGACTTAGGCAACGGTAGATACCTCCAGCTTTTTAAGGATACGGGTACATTCGCCCTGCGATCCACGAACATGGAAATGAAGGACATACTCTGCGCCACCGATCTCACACCAGCATCACACACCGCCGTGAAATGTGCATTGGCCCTGGCCGATCGTGCAGGTTCACGGGTGAAAATGTTCCATGTCATAGGCCATGAAGAGGACCGTGATGCGGCCGAAATGGCGATGAACGATCAGTTGACCACTGCTGGTGCACCTGGATCTGCAGACATGTTGGTGGTAAAAGGCGAACCGCTGGATATGATCGCGGACAGTTCGGGGAACGGGCATTGGCTGCTCGTGCTGGCCACACATGGCCTCCGCGGCCTGCGGCAGAAATTGTTCGGGGCCGATATCCTTAAACTGGTACGGCGCGTACACATACCGAGCCTGGTGGTGCAGGAGGAAAGCCCGGCACCGTTAAGATCGGGGCCCTTCGTAATGCCGGTGGCAGCCCATGAAGGCGTGGATCGTATGATCGACATGGTGATCGCATTGGCGCAGATGCATGCGGCAGAGGTGCATGTGTACCAATTGATACGGCCTGGCGAAGCCGCTTCGGACGAGCTTTTGCGCAACAAGTTGAAGATGACCGAAAAGCTTACTGAGGCCGGTGTAAGGCATAAAGTGATCGATGAGCCACGCCGCGGCCCCAGCATCGGTTTCGCCGGACCAACGATCGAGTACGCGCAACGCGCCGGTGCCGCACTGATCGCCATGATGAGCCATGCTTCCAAGGAATACACCTACATGGCCGATGCGGAAAAGGAACGGCTGCTGACCAACGAAGCCCACATCCCGATCCTTTGTTGCTGAAGGACTGTCCGCTCCGCTTGTGGCCACCTGCATCGGGCATGCGACGGGCCTTTCCGTGGTATTAACTTCGTATCCTATTCCATAGGTCTTGCAACTACGTTTATTCTACTTTCTTTCAGTCTTCTCCATTCCGGCGCTGATCAATGCCCAATTCGGGCCTTCCCAACAGTTGCTGCCCGGCATGATGTATCCCGAATTGCATGCGCTGGATCTGGATGGCGATGGCGACCTCGATCTGGCCGGTCTGTTCGATGGTCCGAACATTCAGTGGGCACAGAACATGGGCGGCGGCACATTAGCTCCGTTCAGTGCTGTTTATACAGCGTCCCAGATCGCAGATCACGTTTTTTCAGATGTTGATGATGATGGCCTGCCAGATATCATCTACATGGATGGGAACGATCTGAAAATGGCGCTCAATCAAGGAGGTGGCATGTTTTCATGGGATATGCTGGTCCATGTTGATCTACCCGATATTGGAGCGCTGGCATCCGGTGATCTGAATGGCGATGATCTGCCCGAGATCGTGCTAACCGTGATCGATGGACCGAGCTCCAAACTTCTGGTATTCATCAATGAGAACGGAACGTTCGACAATGGAACGGAACTCTCCACCCAGATCGAAGGCGCGCCACCGACCGTATTGTTGATCGGCGATCTGGACAATAGTGGAGGGAATGACATCCTCTACATCACAGAAGGAAGCGTGGCCATGGGTGCCATGAACATCAACGGTGATGGTGGAACATGGACGGATATGGTGCTTTTCTACCTGTTCGATTATCCCATGACCGATCCGAAGCTGATCGATATCGATAACGATGGCGACCTGGATGTGGCTGAAGCATCATCCATCGTGGTGCAATGGGCGGAGAACAAGATCGATGAGAACATCCCCTTCAATGCTTTCGCGGTACGTGTGGTTGAATCGTTCATGACCGCAGGCCGTGGAGACTTTGGCCATATCGGTTGCGGTGGAGGCGCGGCCATGATCAATGTGCCGAGCAATCCTTCACTACCCGTACAATGGAGCAATTACCTTACAAGTATCCAGCGGTTCGCTCCGCGCCATGAACTTGCCGGCATTCCACGGGGAGATCATCTGCTCATCACCGATCTTACCGGCGATGGCGCGAACGATCTGGTGGTGGCGGATACTTCCGGTCTCTTTCTTTTCAGCAATGAAGTACAGTTGCCCACAACGATCCTGCAGCTTCCACAATTCGATACGGTATGCGTGAACGGTCCCAGCATCGTTCTGCCCGATGGTCTGCCCGCTGGCGGCTCATGGTCAGGCACATGGGTAATGGACAGTCTCTTCATCCGCAGCAGCATCGGCGGTACGGCAACAGTACCTCTGGCCTATACCTACTACGAACCTGAAGGCTGTCCTGTGGGCGAGGTCACTACCATGCGCGTGATCGCTGGACCGGAGATCTCTCCTTTCCTCGGAGCTTTCGTCTGCAGTGGAAGTGGACCTTACCTGCTCACTTCCCAACCTGCGGCCACCGAGTGGCAGGGACTGCAGCCCGGGAATATCCTTGATCTCGATCTCTATAATGGTGATTTGATCGTGGCTGCTTATACAGATGGGACCGGCGTTACCTGCGTCTCGTTCATGGGCCCTTTGCAGGTATGGAGCAGCGTGCCGGTGGGCATTCAACCTGTAGGACCGATCTGCGTGAACGATGGCATTCAGACCATTCTCCCTGAGATCCCCTGGCCGGTGAACGATTGGAGCGGTGACATTGCCGGCACTACCGATGAAGGGGCACTTTTCGATCCTTCGCAAGGGCCCGGTACGTATTCCATCATCCTCAGCCGGTCGCCTTCTGGTCCGCAACAATGCGCAGATAGTGACACATTGATCATCACAGTGGGCGAAGCGCCGGAGGTCTCAATTGAGGAGCTGCCTGCCTATTGCGCCAGCACGAGCGCGATCGACCTGACGAATGGATCATCGCCTGAGGGCGGCACCTGGAGCGGCCCGGGAGTGAGCGGTAACGTCCTTCTTCCATTCATCGCCGGGCCGGGATCGCATACCATCATTTATACGGTGGAAGATGCCGGTTGCACCAATTCGGATTCAACAACGATCGTTCTGCTCAACGTGGCCGAGATCGGTCATGAAGGTGCAGGCGATCTGAGCTTCTGTATCGAGGATGATCCGATCCAATTGACCGCGATCCCCGCAGGCGGTGTCTGGAGTTCGAACGTGTCTTCTTCAGGCCTCTTCGATCCCGCGGTCGCTGGGGTTGGTGAGCATGAGGTCTCCTACACTTATACCGATCCGAACGGCTGCGAGATCAGCAGCCCGCCAACGGTCATCTCCGTTGGCACCGATCCCACGCCTGTGAGCATCGATCCTGTGGGTCCGGTATGTGTGAACCACGAGGCTTTTGTGATCACCGGCTCTCATGATGGGATCTGGTCGGGCGCGATCAGCGGCATCGGCGATTCGGCCTGGTTCGATCCGCAGCTATTGGGCGCTGGCACCTGGAGCGTTTCACTTACTGCGGACGAAGAAGGGACATGTCCCGCAACGGCCACCATCGAGATCATCGTGGATCTTTGCAACAGCATCAATGATGAGGATGGACAAATGATCATGGTCGCTCCTAACCCGGCCACGGACCTGACCTTTGTTCACCTACCGGAAACCTCTCCATCGCAGATCGAACTTTTCGATGCCACCGGAAGGATGGTGATCTCGTTCACGGCAACCACCTCGCGTGCGGAAGTTCCTGTGTCGTCGCTGGCATCAGGCATCTACCAGATGAGAGTGCAACAGGCACACCGTACATATCACGGACAACTTGTGAAACAATAGGTCAGTAAGCGGCCAACATCGATCTCACTTTCCGGATCTCATCGATGGATATGGTATGTGGCCGGCCCGGAAATACATCCAGCGTGACCGACGCGTTCATCGATCGAAAGATCCCTTCGGTATCCTGCGATCTTTCCAACGGGACATGCGGATCATGATCGCTATTGCTCAAGTAGACCGGTGTACCGCCGAAGTCACCATCATAGAATGAGCGCTCGATCCGGTCACCGATCAAGCCGCCGGTAAAGGCATGGATACCGCCATAGCGCGTTGCTTTTCGCGCCACTGCTTCACACGTCAGACATGCGCCTTGAGAGAATCCCATGATGTGGATCCGTGCCGGTGGTAGATGTTCAGATAGTTCATCGATCAAGCGGTGCACCACATCGATCGCGCTTTGCAACCATGGCTCATTTTGTTCCCTTGGGGCCAGGAAACCATATGGATACCACGTGCTGTTCATCGCTCGCGGTGCGGCCACGTGCCAGTTCCTGTCCACCAATTCCGCAGCTAATGCAATGATATCTTCAGGTGATCCACCGCGGCCATGCAGCGCGATCATGGCTGCTTGTGCGGATGCAGGATCGGCGCCTGCAGTAACAATGTCGTAACGATGCATCAGTCCCGGAATCGGTCCAGATCGATAATGATCGGTGTCAATTTGTCCTCGATGGTCTTCCGTTGCGGTTCCACCCAGGGAGGAAGTTTCAGTTCCGAACCCAGCCTGTCGATCCGCTCATCTATCGAGAAGCCTGGGGGAATGGTGGCCACTTCAAAAAGGATCCCGCCCGGTTCACGGAAATAGATCGATCTGAAATACTGTCTGTCCAGCACATGTGTCACGTTCAGGCCAGCGGATATAAGACGCTCACGTATGGCCATCTGATCCTCATCCGTGGGCGCTGCAAAGGCGAGATGATGGACCGTTCCGCTTCCACCGAGGCCGCGTAATTGCTCGGGACAATTGATGATGTCCACGTGATCTCCCGGCCTTCCGGAAGCGGAGAACCGGAACCGATCACTGCCTTCCCTGATCACCTGATGATCCATATGTTCGGTGAGCAGACCTGCCGTGCGTTCATAGCTCTCTTCGCTCAGGGTGACACCGAAAAAGCCCTTGATGGAATGTTCGGCCGCCACAGGTCCGTACGTATTTCCACTTCGATCGTCATCCGGTGCTTCCACCAGTTCCAACCCAAGACCATCGGGATCTTCAAAATGGACGAACGCTTCATTGCCGAAACGCTCCTGCGGTTGCTTGTACTTCACACCGAAACGATCGAAACGCTTCATCCAATGGTCCAACGAACCTTCACCGATAGAAAAGGACGTAACGGTGAGCTGGCCCTTTCCTTTGCGGCCTCGTTGCAGATCCTCGAACGGAAAGAAGGTCATGATCGAACCCGGCGACCCGGTCTCGTCGCCGTAGTACAGATGATGCACATCCGGCGCATCGAAGTTCACCGTGCGTTTCACCAACCTCAAGCCCAATACGCCAGCATAGAATTCGACGTTCTGCTGCGCCCCGCTGGCGATCGCTGTCACGTGATGTATGCCGGTGATATTTCCTCTCATGTCCCGAAATTAACCCTGAGGTGTATCGAAGCTTGATCACTTAGTCGGTAACCACGAACTTTGCGATCGATGCGGAAGATCTTGATACTGGGCGCCGGCCGATCGGCGTCATCGCTCATAGAGAATTTGATCTCGAATGCCTCGCGTGAAGAATGGCGCGTGATCGTCGCCGATCGCCAACAACAACAGGCCCGTTCGTTGATCGGAAATAACGACGACGTTGCTTCAGCGATCGCCCTGGATGCCACCGATACGACAGCGCGTGTCGCAGCGATCGAAGAGGCCGATCTGGTGGTGAGCATGCTGCCGGCATTCATGCACATGGAGGTGGTGAAGGATTGCGTGCGGCTGAGGAAACACGTGATCACACCGAGCTATGTGCCCGACGCACTGTGGGCGATGCAGGACGAAGTAAAGAACGCCGGGCTGATCGTGCTGAACGAGATGGGCCTCGATCCCGGCATCGATCACATGAGCGCCATGCGGATCATCGATCGGATCAAAGCGGAGGGCGGTGAAGTGACCGCTTTCGAAAGCTACTGCGGTGGATTGGTGGCGCCGGAAAGTGATGACAATCCCTGGGGCTACAAATTCAGCTGGAACCCGCGTAACGTGATCCTTGCCGGACAAGGAGGCGCAGCGAAATACATCCGCGAAGGGATCACGAAATACATCCCGTACCACAAGTTGTTCCAGCGAACGACCCGCGTATCGATCGTAGGTGTAGGTGAATTCGATGGTTATGCGAACCGCGATTGACTGAAATACCGAGCGGCCTACGGCATCGAAAAGATCCCGACGTTGATCCGCGGAACCCTTCGCAAGGCCGGTTACTGTGCCGCGTGGGACGCGTTCGTGCAACTCGGTTGCACCGATGATTCCTACGTGCTGGAACTTGGCGCGAACAACACCTGGAAGGACTACCTGAACGCCTTCCTCCCCTATTCGCCTTCGATCGGGATCAAGCAGAACCTTGCGAATTACCTGCGGATCGATCCGAACGGAGAAGTGGTGCAAAAGCTCGAATGGCTGGGGCTTTTCAATGAAGATCAGATCGGTGTTGCAGGTCTTTCACCTGCGGCCACCTTGCAGCATCTCCTGGAACAGAAATGGAAGTTGAAACCGGACGACAAGGACATGGTGGTGATGTGGCACCGTTTCCAATATTCGATCGGAAAAAAGGAGCATGAACTGCACGCCTC
>JAEZAU010000153.1 GCA_023430325.1 Bacteroidota bacterium
CAGTTGCTGAAAGTTACATTTGCGATCCTTCCGTAGCGGCGGCCCCAGACCCGTACGTTAACGGCCAAACCCAATGACAATGGTCAAACAGATCAACAGGACATTCGTCGTTCTTTGTCTTTCCATCTTTTCACTCACCGCATTCGGCCAGAAGAATGGCCAGGCACCGGCCAACGCAACGGCACAGAAAGGCGGCGCAGGCACCAACGCCGATCAGAACGATCCGGTGCTCATGACCGTTGATGGCGTGCCCGTGACCAAAGGCGAGTTCGAGGCCATCTACAAGAAGAACAACAAGGAAGTGAAGGTCACCAAGGAGGCCTTGGACGAGTACCTGGAGCTCTTCATCAATTACAAATTGAAAGTGCGTGAGGCGGAGACCCAGGGCATGGATACCGTTGCCAAGTTCAAGACCGAACTGGATGGTTACCGCAAGCAGCTCTCCCGTCCATACCTCATCGATCGGGAGTTGAACGATGCGCTCATGAAGGAGGCCTACGATCGTATGCAACAGGAGGTTCGCGCCAGCCACATCCTTGTGCAGTTGGGCGCAGATCCTTCGCCGGAGGACACGCTGGCCGCCTGGAAGAAGGTCATGGCCCTGCGCGATCGGGTGATGAAGGGTGAGGATTTTGCCAAGGTTGCCAAAGGGACAGGCGGTTCGGACGATCCCAGTGCTCAGAAGAACGGCGGTGACCTCGGCTGGTTCAGCGCCCTGCAAATGGTCTATCCGTTCGAAACAGCCGCTTACAATACCAAGGTGGGTGAGGTGAGCATGCCGGTACGCACACGTTTCGGTTACCACATCATCAAGGTCGCCGACAAACGTCCCGCGCGCGGGCAGGTGAAAGTGGCCCACATCATGTTGCGCAGCACCGATCAGGACAGCCCCGAGAAGCAGAAGGAGGTGGAGAGCAAGATCATGGAGCTCCATCAGCGTATCAAGGATGGCGAGCTCACTTTCGCGGACGCTGCAATGCGCCACAGCGAGGATGAATCATCCAACACCAAGGGCGGCGAACTGCCGATGTTCGGCACCGGCAAGATGATCGATGAATTCGAGGATGCCGCCTTTGCACTGAAGGAGAACAACGAGATGAGTGCGCCAGTGAAGACACGTTACGGCTGGCACATCATCAAGCGCCTCGATCATCAGGCGCCACCAAGTTTCGATCAAGCGAAAGGGGAGCTCAAGACCAAGATCGGCCGTGACAGCCGTGCCGAGATCACCCGCCGTGCCTTCCTGGACAAATTGAAGAAGGAATATGCGGTGAAGGTTGAGCAGAAGAACGTACAGGCGGTCACTGCGTTGGTGAACAACAACATCTACAAGAAAGGCGTTTCCATCAACGATACGCTCCTGCGGAAGAACATGCAGGAAGGTTCCTACACCAAGGATGGCGTCACCTACGATCGCGAACTGGTGGGCATGATCAAGAACAGGAAATTGATCAGCACCAAGAGCCGCCAGTACGATGAACAAACACAGACCATGGATGATACCGTGGTGGTTCGCAGCGTGAGCCAGGGTTGGAAGTACGATCGCAACAAGGCGGCCAAAATGACCAAGCCGGTCTTCAACATCAAGGACAAGGTCTACACGCAGAAAGATCTCTTGGAATACCTCGAATCAAAGCAGAAACAGGAACGTGAGATCGCCACGAAGGACCTGGTGAACACGCGGTTGAACGAGATGATCGACGAAAGTCTTCTGGCCTACGAGGATCAGAACCTCGAGAGCAAGTACACCGATTTCCGTATGCTGATGAAGGAGTATCGCGACGGCATCCTGCTCTTCGAACTTACCGACCGCATGGTATGGGGCAAGGCCGTGAAAGATTCCACCGGTCTGGAAGAATTCTACGCCGCCAACAACAGCAAGTTCATGTGGGATACGCGATACGATGCAGACGTTTACACCTGCGCCAGCACCAAGGTGTGCAAACAGGTGCGCGATCTGCTGAAGAAAGGAAAGCGCGGCGCCGATCTAATGGCCGAGGTGAACAAGAACGATCCACTGGCCCTGGAGATCGATAACGGCATGTTCACCCTGGAACAGAAACCTTTCCTGAAGGATGTGACCAAGGAAGGGCTGAGCGCCGACATTCCGGTGGATGGCCGTGTGGTGATGGTGGATCTGCGTAAGATCCAACCACCGGCGCCCAAGGCGATCGAAGAAGCCCGCGGAGCCATCACTGCCGCTTACCAGGACCATCTTGAAAAAGCATGGCTCCAGGAGTTGCGGAACAAGTACACCGTGGAAGTGAACAAGGACGTGCTGTATTCGATCAAGTGATCCTGCCACAGGCACGCACGTACCTATCATCCATCGGCATGCTGGCCCTGATCACTTTCGCCGGCTGTGAGGATCGGAACCTGCCCGATGAGCAGGTGATCGCCCGCGCGTATGAGGAACAACTGCTTTGGAGCGATCTTCGCCAGGTGATACCGATCGGGATCCCCCTTGAGGATAGCGCCGCGCTGGCCGGCCAGTACATCCAGAACTGGCTCAAACAGCGCGCCGTCCTGCACCAGGCCGAGATGAACCTTTCCGATCAGGCGAAGGATTTCCAGATGCAGTTGGCAGATTACCGCAGGTCCCTGGTGATCTACGCGTATGAAGAAGCGCTTGTGCAACAGAAACTCGATACCGTCGTTCGTCCTTGGGAGATGGAGCAGTACCATGCCGAGAACGGTGCCAACTTCGAGCTTCGCGAACCGATACTGCGCGTGCGCTGGGCCAAGATCCGTGAATCGGACGAACGCATCGTGAAAAGGCTTGAGGAGGCATTCCGGAAAGGCGAGGCCGAGCCGATGCATGAGGTGGAGATGTGGCTGGCGCAGCGCGGGCTCTCCTTTACCGATCGCAGTACGGTATGGATCACCGAAAGCACGCTTCGTACCGAACTGGCCATGACAGGTCCGAAATTGCCCGAACTTGGTCCCGCCCCCAGAAGGGTGGTGCACAAGGAAAGACCTTTGGCGTGGCTGATCGAAGTGATGGAACGAAAGGAGGCGGGTGAGACCGCACCACTTGAAATGGTGGCTGCTGATATCCGATCGATCATCATCAACCGGAGGAAAGTACAATTGCTGGAACGGATGCGGGAGGACCTTTATTTACAAGCACTGGAGAACAAGCATGTGGAGGTCCTTTAGACCGGTCATCGGCATTGGCGCATTTTTGGTCACAGCGATCGCCTGCGCACAACCGCAGCAACAAAGCCTGCTCATAGATCGCGTGGTGGCGGTCGTAGGGCGTGGGGCCATCCTTCATAGCGATCTGGCCACTGCCGTGGAACAGGTCCGGTCGGGCGGCGTCAAGGTCGATCAACAGGTGATCTGCACAGAACTGGAAGACCTTCTATATGGCAAACTTCTGGTTGAACAGGCCAGGATCGATAGCATCGTGGTGGATGAAGCCCAAGTGGAGGCCGAACTCGATCGGCGTGTGCGCTATTTCTCCCAACAGATCGGTGGTGATGACAAGTTGGAGCAGTTCTATGGGAAGTCGATCGCAGAGATCAAGAGCGATTTCCGGGAGAATGTGCAGGAGCAGTTGCAGGTGCAGAACATGCAGCAGAAGATCACCAGTGATATCCGTGTGACACCGCGTGATGTGAAGAAATTCTTCGAACGCATCCCCGAGGACAGCATACCATTCATCAACGCCGAGGTGGAGTACGCCATGATCCTGAAGATCCCCAAGGCCACCGAAGAAGAGGAGCGCCGCGTTCGCCGGAAGCTTGAAGAATACCGTGCATCGATCATCAAGGGCGAACGCGATATCTGCGTGGTGGCCACCCTGTACTCGGAAGATCCCGGTTCGGCCAAGAACTGCGGCGAACTGGGCATGGTGCCGAAGGGGACCATGGTGCCCGAGTTCGATGCCGTGGCGCTGAGCTTGAAAGATGGAGAGATCTCCCAGATCTTCAAGACCCAATACGGCTATCATTTCATGCAGATGATCGAACGCCGCGGTGAGCAGTATAATGCACGGCATGTGCTCATGCGGCCGCAAGTGAGCAGCAGCGACCTGCAGCGTGCGCGTGCTCAGTTGGATTCTCTGGCGACGTTGATCCGTGAAGAGAAGATCACTTTTGCGGAAGCCGCCGCCAACCATACCGACGATGAGGACAGCAAGGGCACCAGCGGCCTTATGATCGAACCCACGAGCAACAGTGCGCGTTGGGACATGAGCGCGTTGGACCAGCAGACATTCTTCGTATTGGACAAGTTGAAGAAAGGTGAAGTGAGCGAACCGCAGTTGATGGTACTTCCCGATGGATCGAAGGCTTATCGCCTGCTCCAATTGCTGGAGCGAACGGAGCCACATCGCGCCACGTTGAAAGATGATTATCGATTGATCCAGCAGGCTGCTGAAGGAAAACTTCGGGCAGAGGCCGTGGACAAATGGGTTCAGGAGAGAATGAGCGGCACCTACGTGCGGCTGGTGGATGAATACAAGGGCTGTCCCTTCACTCACGGGTGGGGCGTTCAGGCCAGCGTTGAATGATCGCAAGCAAGAACAGATGAGCATTCCAGTGAACGACGTACAGGCAGTGGAGCAGTTCGGCGCCAAGTACAACGCCTTGAAAAGTGAGATCGGCAAGATCATCATCGGCCAGGAGCAGGTGGTGGACCTGGTGATGCTCGGGATCTTCAGCAAAGGGCATTGCCTGTTGGTGGGCGTACCCGGCCTGGCGAAAACGCTGCTCGTGACCACGGTGGCGAAGGCACTCGGCCTCACAAGCAACCGCATACAGTTCACCCCCGATCTGATGCCCAGCGATATCGTGGGATCGGAGATCCTTGATGAAAGCCGTCATTTCAAATTCATCAAAGGACCCATCTTCGCCAACATCATCCTTGCCGACGAGATCAACCGTACACCGCCGAAAACACAGGCCGCTCTCCTCGAAGCGATGCAGGAGAGAGCGGTAACGGCCGCCGGCCAGACCCATAAGCTGCCCGATCCGTTCTTCGTTCTGGCCACACAGAACCCGATAGAACAGGAAGGAACTTATCCGCTCCCCGAAGCACAGCTCGATCGATTCATGTTCAATATCTGGGTGGATTACCCCAAGTACGCGGATGAACTTGCCGTGGTGAAAGCCACCACAGGAGATCACCAAGCTGTTGTTTCGCCGGTGCTTTCCTCCGAAGAGATCCTGTATTACCAAGGACTTGTGCGCCGCATTCCGGTACCTGAGAATGTGATGGAATATGCCGTGAAGCTGGCCACCAAGACCCGCCCTGGTGTGAACGGGACCCCGGCCATCATCAATGAACACATCAGTTGGGGCGCGGGTCCGCGAGCCTCGCAATACCTGGTGATCGGTGCCAAAGCGCATGCCCTTGCGAATGGCCGGTTCTCACCCGACATCGCCGATGTACAGGCCGTGGCGCTGCCGATCCTCAGGCACCGCTTGGTGCGCAATTACAAGGCTGAGGCCGAAGGTGTGACTGCCGATACGATCGTAGGCTCCATCCTTTAGGAGCATATATTCCGATCATTTTGGCCCCGAGCGTGCCGATCGCTTAATTTTGAGGGACATCGGCCTTGGCCATAGATCCTCTACAATGACCTCATCATTACGCTGGCTGTTCCTTCTTGTAGTCTGCTCCTTCATTGCACAGGCTTCAGCACAGCCCTCCAGTTACCAGCCCGATCCACAGTGCGATACCATCAATCATGTGGATATCATCGTGATCCCCAATCTCAACAGCCAGTTGGAGATCTATCTGCGCCCTTCCATGGATTTCGATGGTTGGTTCGCAGGGATCGTGTTCACCGTGAAGACATTTGCTGATGACAATGTGGTGTTCGGCAGCGTGCAGAGCCAGACACCGTATATGATGATCGGTACGTACGGAACACCAACAGTGAACGACATCTATCGGTATCAGCAGTTCGGGGGTGAAAGCTTTACTCCGCTGTATACGATCGGTGAAGAATGGACGGCAGGCGAGGAGGTTCATCTTGCCAACATCAACATCCTCAGTGGCACCAGCAGTTACGAGATAGCGGTGGATCAATACTCATGGGACTCGAACGGCATTTATTACATCTCACTGGGCGGTTACAATTGTTTCGGTGAAGTTTCCGCCGGCACGGTCGAGGTGAGGCCATTGCCGATCGAAGCAGGGGATGTGATCGTATCACCCAACCCCACACACGGCCCGGTGAACATCACCACATCTTTCGTTGTTCCAGGTGAAATGTCGCTGGAGTTGTACGATAGTGCAGGCCGTACGGTGATGCAACGATCGAACACCATGATCGCAGGACCTTCCACGGCGATACTGGACATGCAAGGCCATCCGGACGGCATTTACACGTTGAGGATATCACATGGTGATCGCATCAGTACACACAAGGTGGTGCTGAACAGCGCTCACTGATCATTCCATAGAACAATGAGGAACCCTTCGCTCCGGAAGGCGTTTTCGCACACGCTTTTTCTGCTACTGTCGGCTTTCATTTCCGGCGATCTTTCCGCTCAGCGGAATTTCTTTTCCATACTTCCCGGCGATCCGGAAGTGAGCGCTGAAAGACGCATCATCCCCGACCGTTACATGAATGCGGAACTCGATGTCGTCACGATCGAACAATGGCTGGCAACGGTGGATGCAACACCGCTTGAGGAGGCGCAAAAGGTGATCGCGCTGCCAACACCGGAGGGTGGTCATGAGCATTTCGTGATAGCCCGTACCCCGATCATGGAACGTGATCTGGCGACGCGATTCCCGGAGATATCCACCTTCACCGGAAGAAGCCTCGACAGGCCGGGCAGCACATTGAAGATGGACATCACGCCGCATGGTCTTCATGCCATGATCCTTGCGTTGGATGGTGATCCGATCTATATCGATCCATTCGCATACGGTGATCGCCGGCACTACATCGTCTACAGGAAGTCAGCTTTCAGGAAGACGCTTCCAGAGAGTTTCTCCTATTGCTCTTATGAGCAGGTGAACGATCTTGAAGAACAGGCACGCCGCTCGGTAGAATGGATCGAAGAAATGGGTCCCGATCGCGCCGGTGATTGTCAATTGCGCACTTACCGTCTGGCTCTTGCGTGCACCGGTGAATACGCCAATTATCACGGAAGCAACACCACGAACAACAACAAGTCCTTCGCCCTGGCGGCCATGGTCACCACCATGAACCGGGTGAACGGGATATACGAACGTGATGCCACCTTGCGAATGATCATGGTGGCCAACAACGATCAACTGATCTACCTCAACGGATCCACCGATCCATATTCGAACGGTAACGGTGGTACCATGCTGGGCCAGAACATCAACAATTGCAATGCGGTGATCGGCAGTGCCAATTATGATATCGGCCATGTCTTCAGCACGGGCGGCGGCGGCGTTGCTTATTTGAACAGCCCGTGTACCAGTAACAAGGCCGGCGGTGTTACTGGACAGCCGAACCCCGTGGGCGATCCTTTCGATATCGATTACGTGGCGCATGAGATGGGTCACCAGTATGGCGGCAATCACACCCAGAACAACGCGTGCAATCGATCGGCGAACGCAGCTTACGAACCTGGGAGCGCATCGACCATAATGGGTTACGCCGGCATCTGTTCGCCCAACGTTCAGAGCAACAGCGATGCGCTTTTCCTCGGATATAGCATGATGGAAATGGCCGCCAACATCACGGTAGGCTCATCGAGCGGTTGTCCCGTGATCTCATCATCCAACAACAATGCTCCCACGGTGAACGCCGGTGCCGACCGAACGATCCCCCGAAGCACACCTTTCGTGTTGACGGCCACCGCCAGCGATGTGAATGCGGGCCAGACGCTCACATACGCATGGGAGCAGATGAACAACCAGGTCTCCACGCAGCCACCGGTAAGTACTTCCACCGGTGGACCGAACTTCAGGGCGTTGCTTCCGAACGCAAGTCCGATGCGCTACTTCCCGAACCTGGGTGCTGTTCTGAGCAACACCACACCTACATGGGAGGTGCTTCCATCAGTGGGAAGAACAATGAATTTCAAGGTTACCGTACGTGACAATCTCACTGGATCGGGATGCAATGCACAGGATGATGTGGTGATCACAGTATCAGGCACCGCCGGACCTTTCGTTGTGACACAGCCCAACACCAACGTTTCCTGGGAGGCCGGGTCCGTACGAACGATCACCTGGAATGTGGCCAACACGAACGTTTCTCCTGTGAATGCGGCGAACGTGGATATTCTGCTTTCCACGGACGGTGGAAATACCTATCCGTTCACGCTTGCCGCCAGCACTGCGAACGATGGAAGTCAGAGCGTTACATTACCCTCAGGAGTAGCCACCACCACTGCCCGTGTGATGGTGAAGGCCAGTGCGAACGTCTTTTATGATGTCTCCGACCAGAACTTCTCGATCACCGCACCGGCCAATGTGGTGGTGAACGTGGGCATGTACCTCGAAGGGCCGTACGATCCATCGATCGGGATGATGAAGGATGATCTTCGTGCCGCCGGGTTGGTGCCGCTGACAGAACCCTATTCAGGTCTTGATCTCCCTCAGGTGGCCGGTGGTGGCGGTGAAACGACCACCGTTGCGGTTCTTGCCATAACAGGCAGCAACGCCATAGTGGATTGGGTGCGGCTCGAACTTCGAAGCGCAGTGAACAACTCCCAGATCGTGGCTACGCGCCAGGCACTGTTGCAACGCGATGGCGATGTGGTGGCTGCCGATGGCCTTTCGCCGATCAGCTTCAATGTAGGAACAGGATCATATCATCTTGCTGTGACGCATCGCAATCATCTGGGTTGTATGACGGCTTCTCCGATAACCTTGGGCGCTTCTCCGATCACGGTGAATTTTCGATCGGGAGCAACTGCGATTTATGGTGCTGAAGCCAGAAAGCAGGTGGGATCGGTGCAGACGTTGTGGGCAGGGAATTCATACCGCAACAATGTACTCTCCTATACAGGCGTGAACAACGATCGCGATCCGGTCCTGGTAGCGATCGGTGGTGCGGTACCTACTGCGATCGCTACCGGATATCTTGCTGCCGATCACAATATGGATGGTGTGGTGAAGTACACGGGAACAGTGAACGATCGTGATATCATACTTGTGAATGTCGGTGGCAATACACCCACCAACGTTCGAACAGAGCAAGTGCCATGAGGAACTGGCATGTGGTCATCTGTCTTCTTGTTGCCACCATGTCGGCTGCGCAGGATTGGCAGATCTTCAACATGGCCAACGCAGGCTTTCCCAGTAACACTGTACGGGCGTTGGCCGTAGATGCGGACGGGCGCATCTGGGCCGGGACCGATTGGGGGCTGTGTGCATATCATGATGGCCAGTGGTCGGTGTTCCAGATGTCGACCTATGATCTTCCAGCGAACGATATCACTGCCCTCGCGATAGATCCTGATGATGCGCTTTGGATCGGCACCTCGCTGGATGGCATCGCGATCTGGAACGTGGATGATACCACGCATCTATCGACAGGCAACAGCCTTCTTCCGGACAATACGATCAATAGCATCACCATCGATCATCGCGGTTGGATCTGGATCGGAACGCCCGCCGGCCTCGCATGTATCACTGAAGATGGCTGGCGGATCTACAATGACACACCCGATAGCTGGATGGGCATGCAGATGTTCAGTCCGCATGTGCGTGATGTGATCGTGCGGGAGGATGATCTGGCGGCGGTCTCCACCATGAACGGTGGTCTCACCTATATCACCGATACCGCAATGATATACCACACGTCCTACAACTCGAACTTCTTTGACAATTCTCAGAACGGGATCGTGTTCGACAGCAATGGCGATAGATGGATCGCCTCGTTGACAGCAGGATTGATCAGGCATGCCGGACCTTTCAACGAGACCACTTGGTTCAATTACGATGTGTTCAATACCGGATTGCCGGACAACACCATCACGGCTATCGTGTGCGATCAGAACGACGTGAAATATGCAGGGACAGAGATCGGTGGATTCATCATCTTTCAACCGGATGGATCATGGACCTCTTTCGATCCATCCGATTCCCCCATGCCGGACTATCGTGTCCATGATCTCATGCTTTCCCCGGACAACAGTCTCTGGATCGCGACGAATGAGGGCGGGGTGGTGCGGTATTCGCTTTCCACGGCGATCGATGGGTCAGCAAATGTGGATGTATCGATCTTTCCTTCGCCTTTCATCGATCGGCTGAACATCTCCTGGCCCGGAACATCAACTTTTCAATGGCAGGTCTTTGACATGCAAGGAAGGATCATCGGCACTGGTAGCGCACAAGGTGAAAGAACAGTGATCGATCTGCGATCCGCTCCGGCCGGCCCATTGCACATGGTACTGACGAATGGGAGTACGAGGATCGGGCAAAAGCTGGTGAAGATCCATTGAGCACCGTTTGACCTTACTGGCCCGGCCATCGTAAATTGGCCAGATCACCTCGCTCCACCACCTTATGGAATTCAGGACATTACTCTCTCTGGTCGCCACTATTTTCCTACCCGCATCGATCATTGCACAATGTTCGACCACCAACGCCACGACCTGCGTTTGTGAGACCGCCGGACAGACCCAATGCGATCTGCTGCCGGATATGACCATCTCCTGGTACGGCCTGCAGTATTATGCCAGCGGCCCCAACGAATATTCACAAAGCGATGCGAGCAATGCCGCGCGATTGAAGATCAGCGGCTCCACGCCGAACATCGGTCATGGTCCCCTGGAAGTGCGTACTCAAAATGCAAATGGCCAACGCCGTTTCGTTTGCGGAACTGACACATTCACGGTTGCTCAAAGCCAGACGAATTTCACATGCCCGAACGGCCAGAACCCCAAACAGATCATCTTCCAGAACGTCTACCACAAGGAAGGGAACCAGATGCAGCGCTGGGAGCGACAGGCCGGAAGCATGACCTACCATTCGGCGCACAGCCATTATCATGTGAACGATTGGACCACCATGACGCTGCGTTATCAGCAGGCCGGCATCAGCGATCCCCGCGAATGGCCGATCGTGGCGTCCGGAGCCAAGATCGGTTTCTGCCTGATGGATTATGGTTCATGCTCCACTTACAATGGCCATTGCCGCACCTCACAGGAATACGGCGGCGGATCGGTACTCACCACGAGCATGTTCCCGAACAACGGGTTGAGCGGTAACTATGGCTGCGGTACGAACATCCAAGGGATCTCCGTGGGCCGCACGGACATCTACAGCGAGAGCCTGGACATGATGTGGATCAACCTGATGCCCGGCCTTTGCAACGGCAATTATTGGATCGTGGCCGAGGTGGACCCCACCAATGTCTTCATGGAAGAGGATGACGATAACAACTGGACCGCGATCCCCTTCACGTTGAACCTTCAGCGCCCTGCTAACAGTGGCGGTACAGCAGGAATTCTTGCACCACAGGGTATCCGGCTTATCAACGGAAGCTCACTCACACTCACCGCAACACCAGGCCACAGTTATCTCTGGAGCAATGGTGCCACCACGCGTTCCATCCAGGTAAATTCTCCAGGCAATTATTCGGTACAAGTGACACAGCCTTGTGGAACCTTGAACTCATCGATCGTCAACGTCACTTCTGTTTCGCCACCCGCACCTCCCACAGGTACTGGTGCAACGGTGGTGGGTCCTGCAAGTGCCCAGATAAGCGCAACGGGCGCGGGTGATGAGATCCTCTGGTACAATGCACCTTCAGGTGGATCGCCGATCGCCACCGGCGAAACGTACCAGACCCCGATCCTTAATTCGAACACCACCTATTATGCGAGTACGATCGATACACTCCCCGGATCCACGTTGAATGCCGGAAAGATCAACAATACAGGCACATTGAACGGTTCGAACGCCCGTCAATGGTTGCTTTTCGATGCGTATGAGCCGTTCAAGCTGCGATCGGTGAAAGTGTACGCCACGGGAAATGGTGATCGCCATTTCGCATTGGTGGACAATGTGGGGAGCCTGCTTGCAGAGAAGGTGGTCTATGTTCCGGCAGGTACCAGCCGTATCGATCTGGATTTCGATGTGCCGGCAGGTACACAACATCGCATCACGGCGTATGATGACAATACCGAGATCGTCCTTCAATTGCATCGCGATGCATCGGGCGTGAGCTATCCTTATTCCATCGGAAGCCTCGGCGCCATTACTGGAAGCACCGGTGGAAGCAGCTACTATTATTACCTGTATGATTGGGAGGTAAGTACGCCGGGGGTCGTGATGGAAAGCGCGCGTACACCGGTCACCGTCACGGTAACAAATGGTGTTGCCGTTGCCCCATGGATCCATCTGGACGGTCCATTCAATTCTTCTACGGGTCTGATGAACGATGGATTGAGGAGTGCAGGTCTTATTCCAACAACTGAACCGTATACAGCACTTGGCTTTGCCCAGGCCGGTGGAGGCGGAGGTGAGACCGTAAGCCCGGCGATGCTCGCGATCACTGGCAACCAGGCGATAGTTGATTGGGTGTTCATTGAGCTACGCAGTGCGAGCCAGCCAACACAAATACTTGCCACCCGATCAGCGCTTCTGCGCCGGAATGGAGAGATCATCGGTACAGATGGAAGTGCAGTACGTTTTCCGGTCACATCGGGTAGCTATCACCTGGCCGTAAGACATCGGAACCATCTGGGTATCATGACCGCTTCACCCATGGCGCTGGGTGCAGCACCCGTAACGCTGGATCTTCGATCGGCATCTACGCCCACCTGGGGAACGAACGCGCGCAAAACGGTGGGAAATACCATGACCGCATGGTCGGGGAACGCCTTGCTGGATAACACGTTGAGATATACCGGTGGCAACAACGATCGCGATCCGATCCTGGTGGCTATCGGAGGATCGGTACCCACATCGGCTGTTTCAGGATATTATCTTCAGGACGTGAATATGGACGGAATGGTCCGATATACAGGTGCGAACAATGATAGAGATCCCATACTAGTGAACATCGGCGGAGTGGTTCCGACAAGTATCCGCACGGAACAGTTGCCATAGTCCTCGCTCTTATATCCTTCCAAGTTCGTCGGCCATCATCTTTGGGTCGTCGAAAAGCCGCGTCGTTACTGTATTACGCACATACCTTCGTTATCCTTCCCTAGAAACACATGGAAAAATTGAACTCGGCATTCCGCTGGGCCTTGCTATTGCTCGTACTTTCCACAAGTACAACCATTGAAGCACAACCCGGCGATGTGAACGGCATCGCGATCAGACTGGTCGGCATTGATGAGAACACGATGGAGATACAACTCCGTCCCAACGCCACATGGACCCAGGCCGATGGCATTGTGAACATGACCTTTGCCATACGCTGGCAGACGGCGGCTGGCGGTACATTGGGATCGCCCTCCCAAACAACGATCGGTGATACCCAGCTCTGCATGTTGCAGGGCATCCCCCTGGCCGCTAATGCAGGGATAGATGATGTGGACAATGCCGGTTTCCGCTACCAAGGCTATAATGCAAATGGGAACCAGCTGCCTGTGGAATGCACTTTCGCCGCGAACCAATGGGTGCCCTATGCACGCGTGGATGTGGCAGGCCTGACAGGATGTACCACTTTCGAGATCGTTACTTCTGATGCGTATACCGATCAACTGTCTGTGAACTCCAACTGGTTCATCAGTATCGGTGGTGTGAACATCACTTCCAATTCACCGGTGGTAGGCCCCGGTGTGCAGATGGGTTGCGGCGAAGAGGATTGCCTTGGTGTGGTGGGTGGATCGGCCCTGCCCGGTACGCCATGCAATGACAACAATGCCTGCACCACCAACGATACGTGGAGTGCTGATTGCAATTGTGCAGGTACCGCGGTCTCGGCGCCATCGATCACTGGAACAACATCGAACAGCCCGATCTGCGCTGGACAGACGCTCACTCTCGGTGTCAGTGCCACCACTTCGACGGGATCTCTTTCCTATAGCTGGAGCGGCACGGGAACCTTCAGTCCGAACAATACTTCGGCGAACGTGAGCGTGATAGGTGCTGCTTCAGGGAACTACGTGGTCACCGTTTCGAACGGTTGCGGAAGCACCCAGGCCACCGTTCCTGTTACCGTCAACCAGCCGCCGGCCGCACCTTCGCCAGGCAGTTACGGTCCTTTTTGCTCCACAAGCTCACCGATCACATTGGGAGGATCGCCTTCAGGTGGCGTCTGGACTGGTACAGGCGTCAGCGGATCAGGTCCGTACACGTTCAACCCATCGGCAGGTACCCAGACCCTGACCTATACGGTAAGCAACAGCGGGTGTTCAAGCAGCGCTACGACCACGATCACCGTCAACAGCCCGGCCAGCGCCACGATCTCATACAGCGGATCTCCGTATTGCAGCACGGCCTCCCCGGCCACCGTAACACGCACAGGGACCGCTGGCGGCACCTACAGCAGTACTGCGGGCTTGTCCATCAATAGCAGCACTGGTGCCATCAACATCGCAGCAAGCACACCGGGCACCTACACTGTCACCTACACGGTCGCTGCTTCCGGTGGTTGCCCGCAATTCCAGACCACCACATCAGTGACCATCAATGCAGCACAGACATGGTACGCCGATCAGGATGGTGATGGCTTCGGTGATCCGGCCACCAGCCAGCAGGCTTGTTCTCAGCCTACGGGATATGTGAGCAACGATGATGATACTTGTCCCACGCTCTCAGGCAATGTCGGCGACTCCTGTAACGATGGTAATTCCAATACTTCTGGCGATGTGATCACGGCCAATTGCGTGTGCGCTGGAACATTGCCGGCCGATTGTCTTGGTGTGCCAGGCGGATCGGCGCAGCCCGGAACTTCCTGCAATGACAACGATCCCTCCAC
>JAEZAU010000051.1 GCA_023430325.1 Bacteroidota bacterium
CAGCTGTTCTGGAACAGTTCCGTAGGCGCACCTCTTGTCACCGGTTCACAATATGAAGTGGATGTGCGTGCCTTCAAGAACGGGCAGTGGTGCCCATGGGGCGATGTCTGCACCCTGAACATCGGCAGCCCGGTGAACGGTGGTGGCCAGCAGCAGAGCGCTTCGATCGAAGAGGCAGCCACGCTGAACATGTGGCCCAACCCGAACCGTGGCGATCAGCTCTTCATCAGCCTTGATACGATCGATGAGAACGTGCTGAACATCTCAGTTGAGATCCTTGATCTGAGCGGCAAGCGCATGACAAGCCGCACGATCGCAACGCAAGGCGGCTACCTCAACACGGTGATCGATCTGCAAGGTGAGATCGCTGCGGGCATGTACCTGGTGAACATCACTGCCGGTGAGAAAATGTACACCGAACGGTTGGTGGTGCAGCCGTAAGGTTGAATTTTGAATGCTGGAAAGAAGCCCCGCCGATCGGCGGGGCTTCTGCGTTCGAGGGACCATCGCTCTTACTGTCCGCTTTACAACGGCGATCGATCATTCTACCTTCACGTTGCCTTGCAATAACTCCAAAACCCTAATTAATGAATCTTCGATCCATACCCTACATCTCAATGTTGATCAGCGCCATTCTCCTGGGTGGTGCTCCAACCTTCGCACAGGAGCCCTGTGATGACCTGGCGATCAGCGTAACCTTTGGCTGTTTCCCGAACGGGGGCAGCGGCTGGGCCGCCGTTGAGGAAATAACAGGTGCTGCTTCACCCACCACCATCGAATGGTCCACCGGGCAGGAGGTACAATTCATCAGCGGCCTGAACAATGGCGAATACTGGGTCACGGTGACGGATGCGAACGGCTGTAGCGTACAGGAATTCATCAACATCACATGTGCCGCCAGCTGTTCCATTGAAATCACCGTGGACAGTGGATGCGAAGCGGAAGGCGAAGGCTGGGCTAGCGTGGAGAGTGTTACTGGTACCACCGGCAGTTACATCACATTGTGGAGCACGGGCGAAAGTGGAAACATGATCACCGGCCTTGAGAGTGGTGAGTACTGGGTATATGTGTCCGACGAATTGAATTGTTGGAGCAAGACCTACTTCACCATTGCCTGCGCTCCGGAAGACTGTGATGTCACCTTCGATCTGGACTGGGGATGCAATGGCATCACTTCTGGCTGGGCTTCCATCGGCGAAGCTTCCGGGGTAACCTACCCGATCACCATCCAATGGTCCACCGGTGCAAACAACACGCAGTTCATCACCGATCTGCCCAATGGCGAATACTGGGTGATGGTGACCGATGCGGAAGGTTGCTGGTCCAAAGTGGATTTTTCCGTTACCTGTACCATGGATCCCGATTGTGAACTCGATGCGGAACTGACCTACGGTTGCATGGGTGATGGCACCGGATGGGCGGCTGTGCTCACGGTGACCGGCGCCACCAACCCCACAAGCATTCTCTGGAGCACCGGAGATGAAGTGCAGTTCGTGCCGAACCTTCCACCAGGTGAATACTGGGTCATGGTGATCGATGCAGAAGGATGCTGGGAGAAGGAATATTTCACCATCGATTGTGACAGTGATTGCGACGTGATGGTTACGGTGGACAGCGGTTGCGAGATGGAAGGAGAAGGCTGGGCCAGCATTGCTTCGGTGACCGGCGCCACGGGCAGCTACACTGTTCTCTGGAGCACAGGTGAGACCACCACAAGCATTACCGGCCTGGGCAGCGGAAGTTACTGGGTGATGGTCACCGACGAAGGCGGATGCTGGGACAAGGATTACTTCGATCTGGAATGTGGATCTGAACCATGCCAGCTGCGTACACAGACCATGGGTGGTTGGGGTGCACCGGCCAATGGCAACAACCCGGGCGTGTACCGCGACATGCACTTTGCTGCGGCCTTCCCTGATGGTCTCCAGATCGGCTGCACTCATACCCTTACATTGACGACGGCAGAAGCCGTGGAAGATCTCCTGCCCAGTGGTGGCCAGCCCGCCATGCTGACCGAAAGCATGACCGATCCCGGCAACTACAACAACACGCTTGCAGGCCAGCTCGTAGCATTGACCCTCAGCGTAGGTTTCGATGCCTATGACCCTGACTTCGGCATGAGCAGCAGCATGCTGGCCGATGCCACCTTGAACAACGGCATGTTCCAAGGGTGGACCGTGCAGCAATTACTGGATGAGGCGAACAGTTTCATCGGCGGTTGCGGATCGAGCTTCTCCGCCTCCCAGTTGAGCGATGCGCTGGCCATGGTGAACGAGAACTTCGTAGATGGGACCACTAACAATGGTGATCTGGATTGTGCCATTATGCCCAAGAACATGAACGGAGCTTCCATAGCAATGAAGGCATTCCCCATACCTGCCAATGATGTGCTGAACATTGAAATGGCAACCACCGAGGAAGGTGTCTTCTCTGTTCAATTGATGGATGCCACCGGACGGATCATTCTTTCACGAACCAACGAATCGCTTGAAGCAGGCATCTCACGCACGATCACCATGGATGTGGGGAATGTCGTGAGCGGCAGCTATATGATCTCCGTACTTCGTGAAGGAGTATTGCAAAGGACGGAGCGGATCATCATCACCCGGTGATCGATACGGACCTTGAATGAAAAGGGCCACCTTCGGGTGGCCTTTTCATTTCATCTGAAAGCTCATTGTTCAAGAGACAAGTACAAGCCGGCCGATCGAGCGGCCATACCTACTTTCGCCTGCTCACGATACGGATCGAAGAACTTCCCGCGTTCACCCCATTGAATAGCCACACCATGCGCAGCTCCTTCTGGCCCTTCGCTCTATTGCTTGTATTCCTTACGGCCTGTTCAGAGGAAAAGGAACAGGATCCGCAATACCAGCAATACGTGGAAGATGCACGCCGGGCAGAGGCCACGGCCGCAGAACGGGATTCGACCATCAATGATCTATTGGGCACTCTGAACACCATCAGTGAGAACCTGCGTACCATCCGCGCCAGGCAGGGAAGGATCGCCGATGCCGGCTCCGTGGAAAAGGACGGTGACATGGAGGAGCGTATCATGGCCGATATCCGCAGCATCGATTCATTAGTGGCCGAGAACCAGCGGCTCATGGGGCGGTTACGCAAGAATGCGGACCTGAGCGCCACGGGTCTCGCAGAGCTTCAGCGCACCATAAACGATATGCAACATACGTTGACCGAAAAGGAGACCGAGCTCACGACCATGAAGGAGGAACTGGCCAGCACCAACCAGAGCATGGCCACGCTGATACAGATGTACCAGGATAAAAGCCAGCAGGCCGATGCACAGCTGGAGGCATTGAATACGGCCTATTATGCCGTGGGCACCGTACGCGAACTCCGGGCGAACGGGATCCTCTCCAGGGAAGGCGGCGTCGCGGGTATCGGTGGAGTGAACAAACTTTCCAGTGGCAAACTGCCCAACAGTTATTTCAGGAAGATCGACATCTGGAACATGCAGGAAATACCAGTGGTAGCCAGGAAGGGAAGTCTGGTGACACCTCATCCCGAAGGAACCTACCGATTTGAGAACGGTGCAGAGAAATTGCTGATCACCGATCCAGAAAAGTTCTGGAGCATCTCGAAATACCTCGTGGTGGTGGTGGAATAAAAAGGGGATCCGCAGATCCCCCTTCATCAATTCCTTCGATCGTTCTACCTGGCAGGCCTTTCCTGGGTAGCGGGCCTGGCTTCCAAGCGATCACCGGCAGGGCGAGAGAGCGCTCGTTCGCCACGGTGATCGGTAGTATGCACGCAGCAATGTTGCTTATCGCAATTGATGCCGTTGCTGAATTTTCCGGTCTTGCGCATGTGCGCCAATATCTCCTGGTGCTCCGGTTTCAGAGTACCATCGATCTTGGCGATCTGCCGTTGCATGTTGGCATCCAATTGACCTTGCAGCTCTGCCACCTTGCTGCGCATTTCTGCCAGCTGCTCCTCCATCTTGATGAATTCCTTCATCAAGACCTCGGCTTCCTGATCAGCAATGGGAAGATAGGCCCGGTATTGACGCATGCGTTCATCGGCCAAGATGCGTGGGTCTTGTTTCTGCGCCATGGCCCACAGAGGAGCACAAGCGATGAGGAGCATCAGGATCTTTTTCATTGATGTGATTGTTGAGCGCAAGATATCGGTTCTGACCATCATGGGGCATTGGAGCGCGGTGCGTTGGAGCGCACAGGCGGTTTGGAGACCGGCACGGTGCGTTCGGCAGGTGCGTCCGCAGCATCGCAATTCTTCCGTATCAGTTCATTCACTTCCTGTCCATGCAGGACTTCAAAATTCAAGGTGGCGGCCTTCCGGAAATGACCGCATGCCACCGTGGTATCTCCTTCGGCCAGGGCGATCATGCCAAGATTGCGGTGCACATATGGATTATT
This sequence comes from Bacteroidota bacterium, assembly GCA_023430325.1. Taxonomy (GTDB): domain Bacteria; phylum Bacteroidota; class Bacteroidia; order Flavobacteriales_F; family PHOS-HE28; genus PHOS-HE28. The sequence continues at coordinate 4,398 of JAEZAU010000051.1, forward strand.
CGGTCTTTTGCGACCGGCCAGCCTGATGTTCTTACGGGCTTTTTCATGGTCGCCCAACTTGAAATATGACCAGCCCCGATTGTTGAATGCGAAACTGTAGTTCGGATCGAACTTGATCGCTCGATCATAATCCGCGATGGCCTCATGATGCATGTTCTGGCGCGAATACAGATGGAAACCACGACTGTTCCATGCCACGGGATCGCGGGGGGCCAATTCCACGGCACGGTCCAGATCCGCCCTGGCGCCTGTGGTATCTCCCACATCCATGCGTGCAGCACCACGTTCAAGCAACGCTTTCACATGATCGGGATCCTTTGCCAATATCCGATCCAACTTTTCCAGAGCCACCCGGGCCTCTCCCATGGCCATGTCCATTCTGGCGAGGCGCACCAACGCTTCGGCGTCATCGTTCCCTTTTGCCGCCTCCTCCAACCAATAACGTGCACTGTCCATCTGATCCGTTCCCTGCAGCGAGATCCCCAATTGCAAGGCAGCTTCCGATCGCAATTCCGCAGGCGCTATGTGCAGGGCCTCCCGCGCATCGGCAGCTGCCTGCCAATATTCACCGATACGGTTACGGCCGTCTGCGCGCAAGATCAGGATGCTCCTGTCGCCATCCTTCTTCTGAAGTTCCTTGTTCGCGCGTTTGAGGCCTGCGTAGACTTTCCCTTCGGCATAGAGCGATCGTATCTCTTCCCATTGCGAGGAAGGTTGAGCTTGAAGAATGATCGGGCACAGAACGGCCAAAAGGAACAACAGGCGCATGGTGCGAAGTTACCTGTATGGCAACGATGGTACTTTCGCCCTCAGACCGATCAACTGTGCGGACCGAATATCCGGCGAAGGTGCTACTGGCCTGGGGTGAAGCCATCTCCGGACATGCGGGCCTGCGTGATTGGCTGATCAAGAACGGGTATCCAGAGTTGGGCATCTTCACCTTCGCACTGCGCAACAAGGATGATGCACGCATGTGGTTGATGAAGAACGGTCATCCGCATCTGCTCGCAATGATATCGGGTGTTGAGGGTGACCAACGCGCATTGGACTGGCTTGCGAAGAACGACATGAACGTGTTGCGCCAGGTCTCACTGGTAGCTGCTGGCAATGAAGAAGCGTTCAGTTGGCTCATAGAGCATGGGCACCGTGAACTGGCGGTGATCGGAAAGAAGATCATGCTCGTGAAACAGCAGATCGACGAGGACAACCGGGATCCGCACAAATATTCTCAGGACTGAGCGGTATTGGACCTTTTCCAGTCCAGGTGCAGTCTTTCGAAGAGCATGATATCGATCACTGCATGTGCGATCATAGGAGCCACAAGTCCGAACTTTTCAGCGAGGATGCCTAATAGGACCATACCGCCGGTCATCAATACACCATAGATGCTGATGCGCCAGTTGCGCGGATCGAGATAACCGTGTATGGCCACGAAAAAGATGGCGGTGATGAGTATGCCGAACCAGTGTTGGATGGCTCCGCGAAAGAAGATCTCCTCCCCGAACCCTGCACAGATCGATAACCATATGCGATGATGTCTGGCGATCAGGAACGGTCCTATGAGCCGCGCATATTTCTGCCGCACCGCACTCATCATCTTCAAACTCACGAAAGCCCAGGCTACCGCACCTATCAGCAGGCCGGCAGCGATGCCGATCGGTACTTGAAGCAGTGGCCGATCACCAAGGATCACCGCCACCGGATCACGTTCCTGCACGAACCGGATCAGCAACAGACCACCGATCCCGAAGAAGAGAAGTGTACTGATGGCGAGTAGATGTACGGCTGAACGCCGTTGATCGGGCGTATGGTCGTTATCGTTCATCTCCGCCGGATACAATGGCATCAAGGATCTTGTGCATTCGCCGCGCAAGTTATCCATGCGATAAATGAAGAAGAGCGGCTCAGCGCGCCGCTCTTCAACAAAAGGATCCGGTACTTGATCAATGGATGATCAATGGCCGGGTGGATCTAGTACCTTGTGCATCGGTGATACGGATGAGGTAGTGTCCTGCGGAAAGCGATCCCACATCGATCGAACCACGGGTACTGAAACTCTCCAGACCGATCTCACGGACGATCTTTCCGGCATGATCGATCACTTCGATGGTGGAGACCGTGGTCGCCGATCCTGTTTCAATGGTGACGTTGTCTGTGGCCGGATTCGGGAACGCGATGAAGTTCACCATTTCGGGATCGATCTCCTGCTGCCCGACATTGCCGGGACCACCGAACCATTCAGCACGCTTTGTCACCTGCGGATTTCCACCGCCAAGAGTAAGCGTATCGATCATCAGCCGGCAAACGGGATAGGGTACAACGCCGTCATAGAAATACCAATGATCGGAAGCTGATGTACCATTGATCACCAATGAATTGATGTCCGATGTCTTTCGAACATGCACGCGAAGCACGCTCGGGTATGCAATGGCAGGCAGTTCCAGGATACCATGGGCATCTGCATGGCCCTCAGTGGTCCCGCTTCGAGTGACCCCGATGCCCGAAACCGTGGCGCTTCCCAGGAACGCATCGTTCCATTCATCACCGAACGCCAATGGAAGTTGCAGCTCCTTGGAACCGTCCGTGTATGTGAAGAACGCCACGCCACTGTAGAATTCAGCGGCCAGTTCCAGTGCATCCGTGGTCTGCCTCCAGAAAGTGGTATCACTCCCACCATCGGTGATCAGGTATGAAACACCCGAAATGGATGCGGAATTTGGCGATGCGCTTGGATCGAGTATTTCGTATGAACGTGTGGCCGTTTCGGCGAGGTCGTTCCAAAAGCCGAAAGTGACATTCTCCCCCTCTGCTCCTGCCCAGATGAACGCATCACCTGAAGAGATCGGATAATCCGCGCCAATAGGAGGTACGGCATTGCTGGTGGACAACGTTGGCTGTGCAATGGCTTGAATACCCAAGCCCATGGCTATCAATGCGAATGAATAGTGTTTGATCATGGTTCCAGTTTGTAGGCGTGAAGTTAAGACGCACCGATCGGCCTGGGCGCTGCCTGTATCGTCCGGATCGCTTCTCTTTGCAGACCCATCGCCATGAAATTCAGTGTAAGCGAACTCTCGGAACTGGTGAAGCAGAGGCGCACCATCTACCCCAAGGACCATTCACCCCGCGAGGTGCATAAGGAGATCATTGAACGTATGCTGACCAATGCTTCATGGGCGCCCACCCATGGCATGACACAGCCCTGGCGATTCACCGTGTATACCGGCGATGCGCGGAAAGAGCTGTCCACTTTTCTGGAACAGGAATATCTGCGCAGCACTCCGTTGGATAAGGTGATGCCCCGCAAGTTGGAGAACCTTGTTCAACGGCCGTTGCAAAGCTCCGTGGTGATCGCCATCGGCATGAAGCGTGATCCGGTGGGAAAGATCACCGAACTTGATGAGTTGATGGCCACCGCCTGCGCCGTACAGAACATGTTCCTCACATGCACCGCCTACGGGCTCGGAGGGTTCTGGGCAACGGGTGGCATCCTCATGGGCGATGCCATGCGCGAATACTTGGGCCTCGGGGAAGGCGATCGCGCATTGGGTCTGTTCTTTGCGGGTTATCCTGCTATCGAATGGCCCAAGGGATACCGCAAGCCATTGGATCAATTCGTTACCTGGAAAGGTCGCTGATCATGGCCGGTCTGAAGCTCACCAATTTCGATGATCATCCGGCGGATCAGCGGTATGTCGTCTTCCATTTCCAGGATGCCACCATCGCCGGTGAGTTCATGGATGAGCTTACCCTGTCGGCCATTCCTTTCGAGGCGGATGAAAGTGGTGGACCACCCTATCTGATCGGAGTGAAGAAGACCTTCCGGGAGAAGGCCGTTATGCTCAATTATACCGTCATCGGCCGGCACCGGCCGAAATTCATCGGCGATCCCATCTTCCGCTGGATCCTTTTCGCCATCGTGGGTATTGCGATCCTTCTGGCCTTCGTGGGCGTACTGAATCGTTCTTGAAGTCGCTTTCGGCGGATCGATGCCCGCTTTCGTCTGATCGTTGATCCTGGCTTCCGCCCGCGGATATCTTCGTCGGCCTGTTCTCCGTACAAGGTGATCATGCCCGGCCCCAGGATCTTCCATCGATCGATAATCACATCGCTCATTCTGCTCATACTGAGCGGATCGCAGGCACAGGATAGCCATTCACCCACACCCCTGGATACTGTGGCGGCAGTGGTGCAATACGGGGAAGAGAAGCTGGTGGATGGCGCTGTAGTGCTCACCGATGATGTGATCGAGCATATGCTCGATTCCCTTTGTTCCCTGGATCCTGTGCCGGCCGATCTGGTCCGCGACCTGAGGCTCTTCCAGCGTATCCGGAAAATGGACCAGCTGGAGATGGTGATGTTGATCGATTCGCTGTTCGAATTGGAGACGGTACCATATGCACTGATCAACGAAATAAACCTGTATGCCAGCGAAATGCCCAGCCAGAACGCGGTGGATGAGGCTTCGTACGTGGCCTGGCAGATCAATGAGACCCACCCCGGAGCCGAGCTTTACGGTCCTTGGAACACCACCAACCCAAATGCCTACGGGCCTGAACTCTCAAGGAACGATAGCGTGTTGCTGGTGAAGTTGGTGGACCTTGAGGCCAATTGTGGTTTCTCGCTTCCCGTGCCCGGCGTTTGCACCTCACGTTTCGGCTGGCGCGATGGCCGCGCACACAACGGTATCGATCTCGATCTGTACACCGGTGAGAACGTAATGGCGATGTTCCCCGGTGTGGTAAGATTCTCCGGCACGTACGGCAGTTTCGGCAGATTGGTGGTGATACGGCATTACAACGGATTGGAAACGTCCTATGCCCATCTGCACCGTACCAAGGTGAAGGCCGGCGATCAGGTGGAGGCCGGGCAGTTGATCGGACTTGGCGGGAACACGGGCCGCTCCTTTGGAAGCCATCTTCACCTGGAAGTACGTTTCAAAGGGATACCGATCGATCCATCGCGCTTCATCGACCTTTCCTCGGGATCCCTTACCTGCGATGTACTTGTGCTGAAGAGAACGCGTTGGAGTTTTGCCGCATATCCGCTCGGTACCCGCTTCCATACGGTAAAGAAAGGTGAGCATCTTTACACCATCGCCGAGCAGTACGGCACCAGCATAGAGTCGCTTTGCGAATTGAACGGCATATCAAAAAGGTCCATCCTGCGCGCCGGGCAACAGCTCATGGTATCCGCAGAGCTCTGATCGTTGCCCTCTTATTGATGTCGGCCGGGAGCTTCGCGCAGGAACGTATGCGCATGTTCGGCCTCCAGCTCAAACCGGTGATCCCGCTGGATTATTTCGATCCGCTCACCACGCTTGAACGAGAGCATTTGAAAGGGTCCATCGAACTGAAGGGAGGTTTCTCCTTTGGTATGAATGTACGCGTAGGTATCACCAACACGATCTCCTTCGAAACAGGGATCTCACAGATCCGGCGGGCTTACGATTTCAGTGTCTCCAATGATACGAGCGGCTATTCAGAGAGCAGCCGTGTACGCTTCACAGGATACGAGATCCCTGTAATGGCCCTTGTCTACATCAGGCTGGGTGAACGTACCTGGATGAACACCGCTCTTGGTGCTTCACTGGACCTTTATCCAAGCGATGTGCAACGCGATATTGAAGCCGGCCGGATCTATATCTACCGTTATAACTGGATGCGATCGGGCCTTCTTGGGAACATCGGCGTGGAATACCGCACCTATAAAAGCGGAACTTTCTATCTCGGGGCCAGCTATCACCGGCCGTTCAATGATATGGCACTTGCGGAACTCACCTATTACGGACCGCAGTTCTTCCCGTACGAGATGCGTGCACCGTTGGATGGATCCTACCTTACGATCGATCTGCGCTACTACCTGCATGATGATCCGGAGCGTTCACGCCAGAACCGCCAGATGCGCGAACTCATTCCCTGATCACTTCTTCACCACCCGGGCCACCTGTCTGCCCTGGCCGTTCTGCACAACCAGCAGGTATGCACCTTCGGCCAGGTAGCTGATGTCCGCAAAGAGGCGCCGATCGGAAGGCAGACGTCCCTCATGGATCTGCATCACCTGGCGACCGAGCGCATCGTGAAGGGAAACGCTCACGTCCTCCTCACCGGCACCCGCGATCACGGCCATCAATAGTGAAGAAGTCGGGTTGGGGAATACTTCGGTGATCACCGGGCCGGCCGCATCAGCGATCTGTGTACTGATGTCCAATACGTTGAATTTCCACCAACCTTCCGGCGCCACGATAGGCCTTACCTGCACTTTTCCGCTGTTGGCGTTGCCTTCGATGTAATAAAAGATCTCAGTACCTGCCGGATGCGCAGGTATCGAAGCCGACCACATGTCATTCCCGATCGACGTCATTTCAACCGATGCGAACCCCTGTGACGTATCGGCCGTCCAGAACACACGCGCCGACGCGATGGCGCTCTTATGCCTGATGTAGGCGCTCACCTCATACGGAAGCACCGTTTCGTAGGTATCACGCAATTTCTGGTGGCGGATCAATAATGGATCGGCTACACCGATGGCCTTGGTGATGCAATGGATCGCGCCGCTGGCGCTGATGATGTTGGAGTTCTGATCATCAGCGTCGATGCCCACGACATTGTAACCCGGTAAAGCTTCACGCAAGATCCGAAGACCTGTGGTATCATACTCTTCCCGATACGTCGGCACCAGCACCGTTCCATTCACGAAGATGTTGTTGGCATAAGTGCGGTAATATCCGTTGCCGAAAGGTCCTCCGGGATAATTCCCACTGCTGCTCGGTGGCATCGGTATGCGGATGTATTCGTACGGAGTACCGTAGACCGAATTGTAATTGTTGTTGATGTAGTCGATGTTCGCCTCGATCTGCGGTCCATCACTTATCCCCACCGGAAATTCTCCCACGAGCAGATGCTCCTCATCAAGCAACTTCATGTGCATGTCAATATGATGGATCGCATCGTAAGGCAACGTCTCCATCAGCACATAACGATCTTGCTGGATGCCCATGAACTGCTCCATGATCTCACGCACCTGCTGCTCTGTCTTCACAGTCTGGTTGAAGTCGCCATCCGGCCCGTTCTCATCAAGCACCAGGCGTGAAGAGAAAGCAGTTCCGACACCATCGGCCATGAAATTTCCACCGGTATGCACCAGGTCATAAGGCGCAGCCGTGGTGCTGTAGATCGGGATGCCCATGTAACCGGCCACTTCATCGCTCACTGCATCATCCTGCGGACGCGGCCGGTTGTAGATCCAGTCCAGCAGCATGAGGCTGTCCACCTCGTTCGCATAGATCACCTCGGGGCCGTAATCCCGTACCCAGATACTGTTGCTGGAGGTTTGAAGGAAGGTGATATTGGAGAGATCATCAATGGGGCCGCCGAACTGTGAGTTCTGCAGATAGCTGGTGACCGATGAAGGATCGTCGCAAACAATGATCACTTCACATTCCTCCTTCGCATGCCGCACGATCTGTTTCAAGATGCCGCTATAACCTTCCCAGGTGATCACCAACGCCTGTACTTCCTCCCATTCGGCCATGGTGCGCACCGGCATTGTTGGTGGTGTAGTGATACCACGAGTAGCCCCTGCCCGGCTATCCCGATAATCGCGGATCAACGGGATCTCTTCAGGTGCAAGCACATGAGGAAGGCCATCACTTTGGGCCGAAACGGCCAATGCACCGATCGAGAAACAGAGAGCAGGGATCAACTTCTTCATGGGACAACAGGAAGATGTAAAGCTACTAGATCCCTTGGGACAGAACGTTACGCACATCAAGTGAATACTGTTTGGAGAAACTAATTTTGATGAACAATGAAACTCGTCATCTTCATCCTGCTTCTTTCTGTCGGTTCGATCGGTTGCACGAAGGATAATTATGACTGCTTCGATCCATCGTTGGTCCATGATGGTCCGTGCACCATGGATTGCCCAGGCTTCGAAGGTTGTGATGGCAAGATGTACTGCAATGCCCGTGATGCTGCGCGAGTAGGGATCGGCCCGAAGCTGGACTGATCAGAACGTTCCTTCCTTGGGCCCACGTGTGAGCGGATGGATCTGGCGGATAGCACCAAGATGATAAGCCGTGTGGGCGATGCTTCCGATCATGCCGCTCATTTCGATCGGCATTACTTCACGTGGGATCTTTAGTGCCTCCTGCCAATACATTATCTCCTTATCCAGATCGGCACGGATCTGCTTCCATCGATCTTCTTCCACCGATGTGATCTTCCATGCCTCGTTCCATTTCGCATCGGCGAACGGGTTCCCTCCTTCCTTGGCCCAGCGGTTCATAAGCGAAAGTCCATAGCTCACATGTGCCGCATGCGCCGCGATCGTTGCACCATCGTTCATGGATCGTGAGGCATCGGCAGCAGAAAGTTTTTCGAGCGATCCGATCATTCCTGGATCATTTGGGTTGACGATGAATGCCCCATCCTTGGGTGCGCCGGTAGTGATCTCTGCGAACAGGCCGGCGAGCGTGCTTGCGATATCGTGCGTGTTCATGGAAAGTGAATCTAGGACTGATGGACCAGGACCAGACGCCCGATATGGCCTAAAACAAAAAGCGCCCTTGCGGACGCTTCAGTGACCCCGGGAGGATTCGAACCTCCAACCAACAGAACCGGAATCTGTCATTCTATCCAATTGAACTACGGGGCCGGTAACGCGGCGCAAAGATAGCCGATGGAAAGTGATAGGGTGAAAGAGTGAGAAAGCGATGAATATGTACAGCGATCAACCCCCTCTCCTTGGGAGAGGGCCGGGGTGAGGGTAAAATCCTTACCTTTGCGGGCCTTTAACCGCCGAGGCCCCACACGTTGTGAGGGAAGCGGCGGTTTTTTGGTACCAAGAGCGAAGGAAATATGACCGAACTGCGCAACATCGCCATCATAGCACACGTCGACCACGGCAAGACCACGCTGGTGGACAAGATCCTGCACCAATGCCAGCTTTTTCGTGTGAACGAGGAAGTGAAGGACCTGCTGCTGGACAATAACGACCTGGAGCGCGAGCGGGGGATCACGATCCTTTCCAAGAACGTGAGCGTGCGCTACAAGGGCGTGAAGATCAACATCATCGACACTCCCGGCCACAGCGATTTCGGTGGCGAGGTGGAGCGCGTTCTGAACATGGCCGATGGCGTGATCCTGCTAGTGGATGCCTTCGAAGGGCCGATGCCGCAGACGCGTTTCGTGCTGGGCAAAGCGATCGAATTGGGCCTGAAGCCGGTGGTGGTGATCAACAAGGTGGACAAGCCGAATTGCACGCCCGATGAGGTGCACGAGGCGGTCTTCGATCTGATGTTCGCACTGGATGCCACCGAGGATCAGT
>JAEZAU010000077.1 GCA_023430325.1 Bacteroidota bacterium
CGCCACTTACGCGGATCGGGTCCTTGAACAATGAATATCGAATACTGTATGTTGGACCGATCGATCTTACCGGTATGTGCGTGAGGGATAGCAGCGGCACCCCGCAAGCGAGCACAGCGAGTGCGGAGTACAGCGGATAGCCCGACCCGTAGGGGCACGCCCTAAACTTCCGAAGAGATCGAACATTGATGATCGGAGATCAGGGATCGGAAAACTGGATCTTCAAACCACCTGCTCCTGCAATGCTTTCGCGATCTGTTCCTTGTAGCTGCGGCCGCTCACGATGCGTTCGTTGTTGGCCATGGTGAAGATGAACTCGTTGTTACCGCTGTACCGGGCATTGCGCACATGGGCCACGTTCACGATGTAACTGCGATGGATCCGCAGGAAGCGGGTGGGATCGAGCTCGCTCTCGATCGCGTTCATGGTCATCCGGTACAGGAAATGCCGATCCTTCAGCTGCAGGCATAGATAATTGCCTTCTGCACGCAGGTAGATCAGGTTGGATGCTTCCACCTTGTGCTCACGGCCCTTTTCCTTGATCACGAACATCTCCATGTACTCACTGTTGCTGTGCAGGTGTTCGCGCATCAGTTCCATCAATTTGCCCGTGAGCTTGCTGTTCTGGCGCATATCGATGAAACGCTTCGCCTTTTCAAGGGAAGTGAAGAACCGATCGTCATCATATGGCTTCAACAGATAATCCACCGCGTTCACATCGAAGGCCTTTAAGGCATACTGGTCATGTGCGGTCACGAACACCACGAAAGGCACACGGTCCTTGCTGCTCTGCTGGTGCAGATGCTCCATTACCTGGAATCCGTTCACGTGCGGCATCTGCACATCGAGGAACATGAGATCGGGCCGCAGGCGCATGGCGGTCTCCACGGCTTCGGTCCCATTGCGGCATTCGCCAGCGAGTTCGATGTCGGAGTCCTGCGCCAGTAGCCTTGCGATCCTGTTGCGTGCAGCAGGTTCATCGTCCACAATGATGGTGCGGATGTGTTTCATGATGCGTGCTCCTTAAGGTCGAGAGGGAATGAGAGCTTCACTTCGAAGCCCTTGTTATATGCGGAAATGATATTGAACGTTGCCTGCTCACCATAGATCAGTCGCAGCCGTTCGCTGACGTTCTTGAGGCCGATGCCGCCATTGGACATCACCTTGGAGACATCGGAACAACCCCTGCCATTGTCTGCCACGGCCAGATACAGCCGATCGCCGTTGCGCTCCGCCTTCACAATGATCCTCACCTGCGCATCGGCGGCTTCTGGTCCGTGCTTGATGGCATTCTCCACCAACGGTTGCAACACCATGCTTGGAACTTGTGCATTGGCCAGTTCTGCGGGTACCTGGTATTCGACCTGGAGCCGATCGCGGAAACGCATGGCCTCAATGCCGAGATAATTGGCCACATGATCTATCTCGCGCTCCAGCGGCACCTTGTCCCGCTGGGTCTTCTCAAGGGTCACGCGCAAAAGTTGCCCCAGGCGGCTGAGCACCTTTCGGGCATCGTTGATGTTTTCGTCCATCAAAGCGCTCACCGTATTGAGCGTGTTGAACAGAAAATGCGGTTGAAGCTGCTTCTTGAGCGTGTTCAGTTGGGTGACCTGAAGTTCACTGCGCAGCTTCAGGAACTGCTCGTGCTCCTCACGGCGCATCCGGGAATTGTCCAGGGCGATCAGGACACCCATGAGCACCCAGTATTCCATGGTGCGGGTGAAGATGGCTGGCGGTAGAGAATTCAATGCCCAGCTGCGGTAGATCGGATCATTGAAGTCGAAATCCCCAATGCGTACAAGGATGGAATAGTAGATGGCCGAGGTGACCATCTCATGGAATGAAGCGATCAGCAAGCTCAGACCGAGATGTACCAGCACATGCTGGAATTGCGGACGGTCATGGAAGGGCCAGCGGCGGAGAATGGAATAGATCAACGGGCTTAGCAGTGCCCAGAAAAGGAAGTTCAGGTATGGTACCGGTGCTTCACGCCACCAGTTGAACTCGGTCAATTGCTTCAGATCGCGATACACGTACCAGTGCATGTACGCCTGAAAGAGGAAAAGCGTGGCCAGCACACCCGCCGTGATGAGGATGGTGCGGTATCGGATCGGCGTTCGCTGGAAATAGTTCATCTGTTCATAAGGGCAGCGGGAACAGCCGGTCCTTGTGGGGACAGGCTGTTCCCCGGCCGTTCCCTCATTGCTTCAAGCCTGCGTGAACAAGCGTTGCGGCCGAGACCAAGCTAGACCGGCAACTGCTGATGGCCCAAGCAAAGGGTGATGAACGGCTGCGGATGGGATGGGGCGTTCAGTTAACCATACGTCCCGGAAGGATGAGCGGTCAGCCTCCGATCGTGAAGGTGAGATCACCTACTGATATAGTGATCGAACTATCGCAAGTACCGGGACCGAGATCGATCGTGCGTACGGGCAGCCCTTGTGGTGTCACCTGCTGCACACCGCTCACTATCCAGGGGCAATCCAGCTCGATACGAAGAGGTGAAGTGATGTTCAATGTGAAAGGAAGACCGTTGCGGTTCACACCACTCCCTCCTCCGGTGATCAAGTACACATCATCGATGATCTGCGGGGTGCCTTCACCTTCGATCCAGGTACGGGTGCGCTGGTAATTGTGGCTGCTCGTCCAACTGCCGTCCGGTGCTGTCACCGTGCCGTTCACCACCACGCTGAAATAGGTCTGTCCCTGGCCGTTCTGGCCTTCATTGGTCACCGACTTCGAACCCTGCACCAGATGACCGTTCACGTGGAAATTCTCAGGTGTGATGGTGATCACCGTGCCCGGTTCGGAATAGGGTCCTGTGAAGGTGACGTTCAACTTTCCGCGTCGGGCAAGTCCATCCGGTCCCGTACAATTCTCAGTACCAAAATCCACTACCATCATATGTGGCATCACGGAAAGATCGATGGAAACCGACTGGATACAACCTCCTTCGCCGTCCTTGTAAGCCTTGTCGGCCTGCTTCAATGCATCGGCGAAATAAGATTCGGCCTTGTAATTATCCGTTGCGGCCGTGAGGTCGGTATTCGGTGCAGGAGCATTGTCCTCCTTGTCCTTTCGGCAACTGCTCAATAGAGCGATCGCCACTAAAGAAAGAATGAGCGTGGATCGGGTGAACATGGTGGTCCGTATTGGTTCGCCTGTAGGACGCGAATGATGGGCCAAAGTTCAACGCGCCCGCTCCAGCGTAAGGAAAGTGAAGGAGTGGGCATGCCGCTCGTCCGCTGGATGATGGCGTTCTTCGATCGTTCTCCATTCTGCTGGATCGAGCTCCGGAAAAAAGACATCTCCTTCCACATCCGCATGGATCCGGGTGAGATAGAGCCTGTCCATCAGATCCTGCTCAATGGCTTGTTTGAAGATCTCACCCCCTCCGATGATGAACACCTCATCATCCCCATTCTTCCTGGCCAGATCAATGGCCTCCTGCAGAGCGTTCACCAGGATGGCTCCCTGCGGATCATAGTTCTTGTTCCGAGTGATCACCAGGTTCGTGCGATCCTTGAGCGGACGAAAACGCAACGGGATACTTTCGTAGTTCACCCTGCCGGTGATGATATGATGGCCCTTGGTGGTACTCGCAAAGAACTTCATGTCATCGGGCAAATGCCAGGGAAGGTCACCTTTTCTTCCGATGACCCCGTTCTCAGCCACCGCAACGATACCGCTTACCATCATACGCTCACGCTGGCCTTGATGTGCGGGTGGGGATCGTAATCCTTCAGTGTGAAATGCTCGAACTTGAAGGAGAATATGTCCTTCACCGATGGATCGATCTCCATCCTGGGCAACGGACGTGGTTCACGGGTCAGCTGAAGTTTTGCCTGATCGATGTGATCGTTGTACAGATGCACGTCACCGAACGTGTGAATGAATTCACCGGCCTGCAGATCGCACACCTGTGCCATCATCATCGTAAGCAACGCATAGCTCGCAATGTTGAACGGAACGCCAAGGAATGTATCAGCGCTGCGCTGGTAGAGCTGGCAACTGAGCTTTCCTTCGGCAACGTAGAATTGGAAGAGAGCGTGGCACGGTGGAAGTGCCATGTTGTCCACTTCTGCCGGGTTCCAGGCCGTAACGATCAATCGGCGGCTATCGGGGTTGCGCTTGATCGTCTCCACCAGTTTCGTTATCTGATCGATGCTTTTTCCGTTCGGTGCCGGCCAGTTGCGCCATTGATAGCCATACACCGGACCGAGATCGCCATTCTCATCGGCCCACTCATCCCAGATCCGCACGCCGTTCTCCTGAAGGTAGCGGACGTTCGTATCGCCTTTCAGGAACCAGAGCAGTTCATGGATGATGCTCTTCACATGCAGCTTCTTGGTGGTGAGCAGTGGAAACCCTTTTTGCAGATCGAAACGCATCTGGTGGCCGAAACAGCTGATGGTGCCCGTACCGGTGCGGTCTTCCTTCTGAACACCATTATCCAGGATGTGACGCAGCAGGTCTTGATATTGCTTCATGGTAGTGGCAACGAAGTTAGACCTTCGGCCGTTGTGGCGGATCGGCGGGCACCTGTAATTGAAGTTCAGGCTGCACATCAGGCTTCCAATCCGGAAGGGTCTTCAGCAGTCTTTCCTTCATGCGTTCATAATAGCTCTTCCGATCGATGGTGAAGGCGATCAGGTAACCCACCATGGCCGCATACATCAGCTGGAAGATGGCGCTGTGCCGATCGGTCATTTCCAGCACCAGTATCGCGCTGGTGAAGGGCGATCGTGTAATGCCGCTGAGGAACGCGGTCATTCCGGCGAGCACCAGCATGTTGAACTGCCCGCGGCTGGGTTCGAAGAATTCGGCTATCCAGCCACCTATCGCCGCACCCGATGCCAGCGCCGGTGCAAAGATGCCTCCCGCTCCACCCGCAGAAATGGTGAACAATGGTGCCAGCAAACGCGCCCCGATGTTCTTTGCCGAGGCGTTCACCTCTTCGCCGAAAAGATATTCGCGAAGCAATGAGTGTCCCGATCCGAGGGAGTGACCGCCAAGAAAATGAAAGCACGCCGCGAAGAGCATGGCGCAGACGATGGCGAAAAGAGCCTGCTCAGATCTGTTCATGAGCGATCGCCTCAACCTGTCGAACAGCATGATGGCGCGGGAAAATATGGCACCTATGAGACCCGCCACAGCAGCAATGAGCAGGATCTTGTACATGAAGGAAATGGTGGCCGGTTCCAGTTTCGGATAACCGAGCATGAGGTATGGGCCGAGCAACCATTGAGCGGTCATGCCGCTCAGGATCACCGCCGTGAGCACCGCCGTGCGGAACTGTGCGATGTGCGTTTTGGTCAGTTCTTCCACGGCGAACACGATCCCTCCCAGCGGGGTGTTGAAAGCTGCGCTGAGCCCCGCGGCACCACCGGTGATCATCATTACACGGCGGCTCACCTTGGGCCAGAATGGAGGCAACAACCGATGCACCGTTCTATAGATGCTGCCCGCGATCTGCAAGGTGGGTCCCTCCCTTCCGATGGCGCCACCACCGAAAACCATGGCGATGCTGCTTACGATCTTCACGAAGATGATCCTCAAGTTGAGGAAGCGCCAGGAGCGATCGGGACCACGTTCGCTGGCCACTTCCACCGCCGCCATCAATTGAGGTATGCCGCTTCCGCCGGCCAACGGTGCGAACCTGGTCACAAGGAACCAGCTTGCCAGAAAACCCAGTGGCGCCGTAAGAAAGATCCAGCGTGGATCATGAGAAAGGATATTCAGGCTCACGCGCTCCATCCAATGGAACAGTTTCGCGTAGCCCACCGCCACCAACGCTGTAAGCACCGCACTCACCTGGTAGGGCAGTGCGAGCATGATGAAATCCTTGGCCCGGCTCCTGACAAAATAGCGGCGAACTTGCTCCAGGGCGCGGGCCACCATCATCTGGATCCTCGCTTTCATCCCCGGCCGTTCCTCCGCCTCCATGGCGGCCAAAAGTAGCGGGCATCTCTACGCGCATGCCCACCGATCGCTGAAAGTGATCAACAAGCTTCATCCTGGTCCAGGAAAGTAGCGAGCGAGATGCTGGGGCGCCGATACCACGATCGGCAGCTCATGTGTACTGCCCGTGGATCGAGCAATGGCGCGGTCTTTCACCGATCGGAACCGAAGTTGGTGGGTATTGTCCGTATGCAGATACCCGAACGGGACCATCTCAAGCGGTTCAACAGCATCATGCTGGCCGTGGTGCTCATTTTCGGGGTCATGTACTTCGCCAGGGATTTCCTGATCCCATTGACGCTTTCCCTTTTGATCGCCACACTGCTTGTTCCGTTCTGCAGATGGATGGAACGGAAAGGTCTGGCGCGCGGACTTGCCGCCACGTTGAGCGCCGTGGCCGTATTGATCGTGCTGAGCGGGGTCTTCGCCTTCATCGCCTTTCAGGTGAGTTCCTTCAGCAAGGATGTTCCCCAGTTGAAAGAAAAGCTTACCCAGCATCTTTCCAAAGGACAGGAAGAGTTGAAGTCGAATTTCGGTGTCACCATAGAGGATATGCCGACAGCCGATACCACCTTGGCGGATAGTTCAGAGGCTGCAGGGCAGATCGGCGCGACCAAGGAAGCACCCAAAAAGAAGAAGAGCGGAGAAGAGAAGGCACCCAAGCCCGAGGAAGAACAGACAGAGAACAATGGATCGGAACGTTCCATACCCATGGGCGAGGCTGTTCAACATCTGTTCACCGTGCTGAAATTCGGCTTCGGAACGTTCTTCACCCTGGTGATCATGTTCGCCTACATCGTGCTGTTCCTTTACTACCGGCGGCGTTTGCGCGATGCGGTGGTGATGATCTTTCCGGAACATCGGAAGGAGCGTACCAAACATGCGTTGCGCGAGGCCGGTCGCGTGGGGCAGAGCTACCTGGGCGGCATGTTCGTGGTCACCACGATACTCGGCGTATTGAATTCACTCGCTCTTCTGGCCATCGGCATCGATCATCCCTTTCTGTTCGGGTTCCTGGCCGGTTACCTGAACTTCATCCCGTTCATCGGCACATTGATGGGCGGCATACTTCCCATGGGCATGGCCTTTCTCACCGAAGACAGCGCGCTGCCTGCCCTGTTGGTGCTCGGTGCCTTCACGTTGAACCAGGTGATCGAGGAGACCATGCTCACCCCGAACATCGTTGGCGATCGGGTGAACGTGAATCCGCTATTCATCATTTTCGCGATCGTGATCGGAGAGCTGCTCTGGGGCATTCCCGGTGTCATCCTTTTCATACCGCTAACGGCCATAGCCAAGATCATCTTCGATCATGTGGAAGAGTTGAGACCACTTGCACATTTCCTGGGCCAGCAGGAAGAGGAAAAGCCAACGATCTTCCGGCGATTGCAGATGAAATTGAAACGGCCCTCCTGAATTTGCCGGATGCTTTGGGCGGGAGCTGATCAGGTCGCGTCCTTCGCTATTACTCCTCCCCCGCTTCAGGCGCGGGGTTGCGGGGTAGCCGCTGCGGCCGCTAACGCAGATCCATTCTCGCTACAGAAGATCCCTTTCCTATTGCAGGATCTGCGTAAGTGGCGCAGGTGGAAAGCCCGGAGCCGCCTTAGCGGCGAGGACTTGCAGCCGCAGCCACGCCCTGATGTGTATTCGCCCATATGACGGATGCACTTCGATCGGAGGCCAACTGACCACTGCTCATTCAGAGCAACATCCCCACAATGGTCGCGCTCAATAACGATGCGAGCGTACCCCCGAGCAAGGCGCGGAAGCCGAATTCGCTAAGCCATTCGCGCCGGCTTGGTGCAAGCGATCCGATACCGCCGATCTGTATTCCGATGCTCGCGAAGTTGGCAAAACCACAGAGCATGTACGTGGCCATCACCACGGATCGGGCGTGCGTGAACGCGTTCTGGGCCTTCAAGGTGGCGAGGCTCTCGTAACCAACGAACTCACTTGCGATGATCTTCTCACCCACGAGCCGTCCTGTAAGCGTAATGTCCTCGGCTCCCACCCCGATCAGCCACATGAGCGGCGCAAAGAGGTAACCCAGAATGAATTCCAGCGAGAACGCCTGGAAGTTCCCGTTGGAGACCTGCGCCACCCATGTGTTGATATCCAGCACATCGCCGATCTTGAT
The DNA here is from genome assembly GCA_023430325.1 of Bacteroidota bacterium. Taxonomy (GTDB): domain Bacteria; phylum Bacteroidota; class Bacteroidia; order Flavobacteriales_F; family PHOS-HE28; genus PHOS-HE28. The sequence goes on from JAEZAU010000077.1 coordinate 8,099, forward strand.
GAACACGTAATTGGCCATGGCGATGAAGGCGAAGAACACCAGGAGCATGGCACCAACGTTCACCGCGAGCTTCAGGCCTTCAGTGGTGCCCTTGGCCATGGCATCAAGAAAATTGGTGCCGACCTTTTCCATGCTCACTGTGATCTTTTGATCGATGGTCTCTGTCTGGGGAAAAAGGATCTTGGAGACCACCACAGCGCCGGGTGCGGCCATAACGCTGGCGGTGAGCAGATGCTTTGCGAAGAAGAGGCGCTGCATGGGATCATCGCCACCGAGGAAACCTACGTATGCGGCCAGCACACCGCCAGCAACGGTGGCCATGCCGGCCGTCATCACCAAGAATATCTCCGATCGGTTCATCTTGTCCAGATACGCCTTGATCATGAGAGGTGCTTCTGTCTGGCCAAGGAATATGTTGCCTGCGGTGGCGAGGCTTTCGGCACCGCTCAAACGCATGGTCCTGTTCAATGCCCAGGCCAGTGCGTAGACCACTTTCTGGATGATGTTGAGGTAGAAAAGGACGCTGGTGAGCGCTGAAAAAAAGATGATCGTCGGCAATATCTGCAGGGCGAAGATGAATCCGAAGCTCTTCACATTGAGCAGATCGCGGAACAGGAATTCACTGCCCACACGCGTAAAATCAAGCACCTTCACGAAAACCTTGCCCACGGTCTCAAAGAAGATCTGCATCCAGGGCACATAGAGTATCGCGAGGGCCAGGGCGAATTGGAAGGCAAGGCCGATCCCTACCACGCGCCAATCCACATGACGTCGTTTCGCGCTGAAGATCCATGCGATAGCTACGATCGAAAAGATGCCCAGAACACCGCGCAACAAGGTGATGATCTCAGGTCCGGTGGACCCTTCCGATCCAAGAGCCTGAGCGTTGGCCAACAATGGCAGGAACAGGAACGATCCGGTTAAGGGGAACAGGCGATGGACCATGGATGGAAGATCGGCCTGAAAAGTAAGTTTCGTTGTCCGTTCCGGATAATCGGGATCGGAAGAATTCCTGACAACCGATCACTTGGGATCAGTTGCTGCCTTCACGACGCTTGATCTCATCGCGCAACTTCGAGGCCCTTTCATAGTCCTCATGGTCCAGGGCTTCCTGCAACTGGGTGCGCAATTCTTCCAGGCTGTTGGCGCCAACGGCCTTTCTGCCCTTGCTCTTTTGAGGTTCGGCCTGTTCGGTGGCTTCTTCGCCCTCTTCCACCTTCAGGCCTGCGGCACTGAGAATGAACTCATACGTATGTATCGGGCATTGAAAGCGTAGAGCCAGGGCGATGGCATCGCTGCTGCGCGCATCTATCTCTATCTCCTTCCCGTCCTGCTCCACCACCAGTTTCGCATGGAAGATGCCTTCCACCAGATCATTGATGATGACCTCCTTCATGGTGATGCCCAGGATATCGGAGACGTTCTTGAACAGATCGTGCGTGAGAGGGCGTGCGGGTTTGATGTTCTCCACCTGTATGGCAATGGCCTGTGCCTCCACGCCACCGATGATGATGGGCAGGCGACGGTCACCTTCCACCTCGGACAAGATCAGAGCATATGCACCCGCGTGGGTGTGACTATAGGTGATCCTGAGGAATCGCAGCTCGACCTTCTCCATACGTTATCCGACTTCGCTTACTATTCGTGCCGATCGGCTGTTGGAACGGGCATCGAAGATACGCGAACCGGCCTCTGCATGGAAGTGTGCGCCGATCATCTTTCCAATGCGGTCTTTTGCCTGTCAGCGCTCAGCATTCAACTTTTTGGCCGCTTCGATCAGTTTGGGGAGCACCTCGAACGCATCGCCCACGATACCATAGTCGGCCGCTTTGAAGAACGGTGCTTCTGGATCCTTGTTGATCACTGCGATCACCTTGCTGCCGTTCACGCCTGCCAGATGTTGGATGGCTCCGCTGATGCCGATGGCGATATAACAATTCGGGCGAATGGCGACACCCGTCTGGCCTACGTGTTCATGGTGAGGGCGCCAGTGCATATCGGCCACCGGGCGGCTGCACGCGGTGGCGGCGCCGAGTTCCTTTGCCAGTTCTTCCACCGGTCCCCAATGTTCAGGGCCTTTCATTCCGCGGCCCGCACTCACCACGATCTGTGCTTCAGGCAATGGAATTCCAGCTCCGGCCTTGCGCACCTCCTTCACTATGATATCGGCCTTGCCAAGGTCTCCACTGTACTCTTCCACTGTTGCCTTTCCATCACCCTTTGCGATCGGGATCGAATTGGGCATGAGGCTGATGATCTTCACCGGGCTTGAGACCTTCACCCAGGCCTTGGCCTTTCCGCTGAAGACATTGCGCTGCACTTCAAAACCCTCTGCCGAAGGCAGTGAGATGGCTCCAGCGACATGACCGGCCTTCAAGCGGGCCGCCAGTCGCGGCGCCACCGCTTTTCCGGTGCCATCGTGAACGCACACGATCACCTGAGCGTTCTCCTTCTGCGCCACATCAGTGACCAGACGGCTCAATTGGCGGCCGTCCACTGCCGATATCGATCGGGCTACGATGACCTTCTGTGCTCCTTGAGCACCAAGCTGTTCAAGGCCACCGGCATTGCCGAACGTGACTGCGGTGACCGATCCACCTGACTGAGCAGCAATGCTCTTCGCATAAGTAACGGCTTCCATGGCCGACCGTGGTATCCGATCACCCTGTGTGTCTATGAAGACAAGTACGCTCATTTCAGTTCGTTCAGATTTTCAGATCAGATCACTTTCGCTTCGGTGTGGAGCATTTCGATGAGCTTGCCCGCATCTTCTGCAGGTATCATCTTCACCGCACCTTTCGACGGCGGCAACTCAAAGCGTACGGTGGCCGCCACTTGATCGGTCTGGGCAGCTGGCACCACGGTAAGGGGTTTTGTTCGCGCGGCCATGATGCCGCGCATATTGGGGATCCGTTGTTCGGCCATGCCTTTGGCCGCGCTGAGACAGAGTGGAAGTGATGCTTCCAACACTTCAACACCACCAGGAATATCGCGTTCGATCGTGGCCGTGGTCCCGTTCACGTCCAGTTTGCTCACCAACGGAACGTAAGGCATATCAAGCAGTTCGGCCACCATGCCGCCGACCTGTCCACCGTTATGATCGATGGTCTCCTTTCCGGCCAGGATCAGATCAAAGTTCTTGTCCTTCGCATAAGCAGCGATCTGTTCGGCCACCTGCAACGCTTCGGTGGGTTGTGCATCGATCCGCACCGCTTCATCCGCGCCGATCGCAAGGCCCTTCCGGATGGTGGCTTCGGTATCTGCGCCGCCTACTGTGATGGTGGTCACCGTGCCGCCTGCAGCTTCCTTCAATTCCAACGCACGCACCAGCGCATACCACTCGTCATACGGATTCACAATGAACTGCACGCCATTGGCATCGAACCGGGTGTTGCCATCGGTGAAAGCGATACGCGCTGTGGTATCGGGCACCTGGCTCAGTAATACTAGGATCTTCATCTCTTTTCACCGCCACACGTTCGCAACGGGGCCGCAAACTTAACAACCGCGGCAAGAGAACTCGTGGGGTAAGTGTACCACAGGTCGTGTATGGCCATCAGCAAGCCCAAGCGCACCGTAGATCGATCACCGTGATGGACAGCAGGTCATGGCGTGATGATCGCTCGGTACGGATCCGCCATCACCGCACCACCACCTTACATGAGCAGACCGGTACTACTTCTTTTGCTGCTTTTTCCATTCGCTTCGTGTTCATTCACAAGCGGACTCGCCCACAAGAACAAGTCGCAACGGCTCAGGCATGATCTGGCAACACGTGCATTCGATAGGCCTGTTCCAGAGATCGAAGCTGAAGAAGATCATACTTCAGGGGATAGAACGACCTATCTGGTGGCCCTGTCCGAAACATTGACACCCATTGATGGGACGGACCGCTCGGAACTTCCTTCAAGCCTTGTTCTACCGGAAAAGAAGAAGAGCGTGCTTCCGCCGTCAGCTGCTCAGCGGAAGATGGAAGGAAAAGTGATCACACCACGGCATGACCGGGGCAACACACCGATCATCGGCTCTATTCCGGTGCCACAGGACAGAGGAGTGGCATACAGAGGCTTGGATGAAGCGTTGAAAATGATGACCTCGGGCCTCATGGTGTTGCTTCCGCTCGCATTCATCCTGGTCATCTCCAAGCCCGCGAGCGATCGGCTTCGCATCGAAAGGGACAGGACAGCCATGGTGATCGCTGCTGGATCTGCCCTTGCCGCGCTCGTGGCATTGGCTATGATATGAGCTGGCCTATAACGGACCATTATTCCATATGGCAGAGAAGCAAAGTCCCCCGAAAAAAGATTGGAAGGAATTGAAGTTGGCCGGCAAGGCCAAAAGGGTCTTATCCGATTCAGGGCGCTACCTGAAACTCACCTTCAAGGCGTTTAGCAATGACAATACGTTCGAATTAGGAGCTGCGCTGGCCTATTACACCATCTTCTCGATCGTACCGCTCCTTGTGGTCATCATCTCGGTGACAGGTTTCATTTATGGACAGGATGCTGTGGAAGGCCGTCTGTTCAACGAATTGAACGATCTTGTAGGCGCGGACACCGCGGCCGCGCTTGAAGACATGCTGGCCAATGCGCAGATGAGCGGCAAGACCATCTGGGCAACCATCATCGGTGTGGTCACTCTTGTGCTCGGTGCCACCACGGTGTTCAATTCGCTCAAGAATTCCATGAACCGGATCTGGGGCATTCAGCCGCGGCCAAAAAGCTCCATCCTGGCCATGTTGAAGAGCCGTGCCACCGCATTCTCCCTTGTGCTCGGCATGGGCTTCCTGCTCGTGGTCAGCTTCGCGGTGAACGCCATGGTGCTCGGTTTTTCGGAGCACCTGGTGGACATTCTGCCCGGCATCACCGGTTACCTGGTCACAGGCCTCACCATGCTGCTCACGTTCAGCTTCACCACCGCGGTATTCGCCACCCTGTTCAAGTTCGTGGGTGATGCAAGGCCGCTCTGGAAGGATGTGATCCCCGGGGCCATGTTCACCACCATTCTTTTCGGCATCGGCAAGTGGCTCATCGCCCTGTACTTCAACAAGGCCGAACCCGCCAGTACGTTCGGCGCAGCAGCGGGATTGATCTCACTTCTGCTCTGGACCGCTTACAGTTCACAGATCTATTTCCTCGGTTGCGAATTCACTTATGTGTGGGCGCAGGAACATGGCCGTCCGATAAAGCCGACCAAACAGGCCGTACGCGTGGTGCAGCAGGAGGTCGTGGTCGATCGAGGCAAGGTGGTGGAGAAGCGCACCAAGGACGATGAGCTGGACAAAGTGCGCAAGGAGTGCGATGACGCCGCTGCCGCGAAGGGAGAGGATTGTGACATGGACGAGTTCCAGAAGCAGCGGAAGAAGAGCGCGTAGCGAATATCCAATTTCCAATTTTCAATGTTCAATTATCAAGTCCGGTACTTGAGAATTGGATGTTGTTCATTGGCTATTGATCATTGTATTTGGGGCGTACCCCTTTGGGTCGGGCTATCCGCTGTAGTCCTCGCTACGCTGCGGGCTGCCGCTCCTATCCCTTACGCGCTCCGCAAAGCCAGATACATCACGTGAAGTCCAAGTCATTTCGGGCCTCACTAGGATCGCGAATATGCATCTACGCGATACCGGCTCAACGGCGGGAATGACGACCTGAGCTGCGTAAGTGGCGAAGGCGGAAAGCCCGCACGGCGCAGAGCGCCGGAGGACTTGCAGCCGTAGCCACGCCCTGACAGGAATTCTCCCAATAACATCCACCGCTACCTTTGCCCCTCATTTCAGCAAGCATGCGAACGA
>JAEZAU010000095.1 GCA_023430325.1 Bacteroidota bacterium
CATTACTCGTAGTCATCCTGCTGCTTTGTATCGGCTTCTCCTGGCGCATCCATGAGGTGGGCCAGCAACGCCAGAAGCTCCGCACCGATCAGGCGGAGATCATGCACATCACCTACGGCATGTTCGATCCATCGCAATGGAAGGTGATGATCATGGCGATCATGGAACTGAAGATCGAAGAGTTCGAGCTGAGCGGCGAGAACCGCAAGGAAGTGCGCAAACGTGTGATCGATCTGATGAACGGGCTGATCACCAAAGTGGAGGAAGTGGTGAAGGAGAGCAATAAGGAGAAAGGGATCGGTGGTGCCGTGAAGCAGGGGCTGTTCAACTTCCTGGTTGATATCGATGCACTGCGTGAAGGCATTCCCGGTTATGCGGACATGATCGTGGGTTACGTGAACGATCCGAAGAACAAGGACGACATGAAGGAATTCGCGCTGACCAAGCTGGATGAACTGGGCGAAACGACCTCTGGCAACGTGAACGATTCACTGCTGCAGGCGACCACGGCGCCCTATTGTGCCATGACCAGCGAACTTGAAGCACATGAGGTGATCGAGATCCTGCTGACGCGAACAGATACAGAACTCAGGTATCTCTATGGGGCGCTGGGCGTGGGCGCGCTCGGCCTGCTGACCATCGCGTTCGGGGCACGCCGCGGGGATCGGATGCCGCTGATCGCCCTGATCGCCGTGGGCATCCTGTTGCTTCTATTGGGCCTTTCCTTGCCAATGATCGACATTGAAGCGCGGATCGAACACTTTGAGCTGATCCTCCTGGGTGAGACCGTCACTTTTTACGATCAAGTGCTCTTCCACCAGAGCAAAAGCATTCTTCAAGTGGTGAAGGTGCTGCTGGCTGAACGAAAGGCCGAACTGATGTTGGTAGCGGTGCTGATCTTCGGCTTCAGCGTGCTGATCCCGGCAACGAAAATGCTGCTCTCCCTGATCTCCTTGGTGCGCGGTCGCGGCATCGGCGGAAAAGTGCCGCAATTCCTGCTGTACAAGGCCGGCAAATGGAGCATGGCCGATGTGATGGTGGTTGCGATCTTCATGGCCTTCATCGGTTTCAACGGCGTGGTGAACAGTCAGCTCGCGACCTTGGAAGAGCATGCCGGCGAATTACATGTGCTCACTACCAACAACAGCTCTTTGCAAGTGGGTTTCTACATGTTCACGGCGTATTGCCTGATCGGGCTGATCAGTTCGGCGGTGTTGAAGAAGGCGTTGGGGAATGGAGAGGGGTAAAACGGTTCGGAGCTGGATCGGAACTGCCATTCCCCGCACCACTGCCGCCTTTCCCCGATCGCTGGCCAACCTTTCAGCACTGAGATGCGTTAAACGGAAAGAACGTTGACCTTCAATGGCGATCCGTACCTCATTCAAGCGGGGAATTCGACAATCCCAACAAGCCGCTGATTATTTCAAAGGCGTGGTGGATGTGTTGATCCATGAGATCGTGGCGGGGCTTGAAGAGCATTGTTATAGCATCACCAGCATCAAGGGACCATCACTTCGGCTGCATGTCTGGAGCAGTTCCGTGCTATCCAAGGAGGAACTGCACGATCTGATGGAATTGCTTATGACGCTGCGCACCGAAGTGGACGCCCTGCAGGAGGATCATGCAGCAAGACAACACGTGGCCGATCTGGCGGCCGGCTGGCTGAGCGAACGATTCAATGGCGCTGATCTTTATGTGGAGCTCACAGTGTTGGACAACATCGGCGAGCGGCCGGAATTCACACTTGCGCTATTGCATGGCCGGTGCGCCATGTTCAGCACCAACGAATGCCTCTTCAGCTGGCTGGACCAGGACATATTCGGCCTCACGCTGGCCGGGCAGGGAAGTTTCCTGCTGGAGATAGTGCCGGATGATGTCGCATCGCCGCGCTGGAAGCAGGCTTCCTAGGTTCTTCTCTCGTGCATGCCTCTTGAAGCTTGAAGCTTCACTCCCGCGATCCGCTTCCGCCTTCCCCGCTCTTGCGCCGTTGCTCGATCTGCATCGGGTTCGGCCAACTCCTCTCCCGCTCCTTGAAAAGATCAAAACGTGAGGGCATGATCCGTTGTGGCCAGGCGTTGTTGTTCATGTCCACATCCGCCGTTTCCAGGAAGGGATCCAGCAATATGCTCTTCACCTCCCTCTCCTTTACGAAGACCTTGCTCACGCTGTCGCTCGTCTTCCAGATCTCGGCAGGGATGCGCTCGATCTCCGCGGTGCCATCAACGAACTCCCATTCAATGATCAGCGGCATCACCAGCCCACCGATATTATCGAATGAGATCTCGTAGAAGTGCAGGTCCTTTTCGATCGCCTGGCGCTCAGCCGGTGTCAATGAAGACATCAACTTGTCATAGGCTTCCTGCATGCGTGGTGTGGGCGTGAACCGGTCGTAGCTGTTGTAGAAATCTTTCGTTTCCGGATCACGGATCACCACTGTTCCGGCCAGATCCTTCCGATTGCGTTCGTTGCCGATATCCTTCGGTTGCTTCTGTTGATCGCCGCGCAAGACCTCCTGTCTTGCCAACGGTTCGGCGGGATTCAATTTCAAGTACCGCACATTGCGGATCGCGATGTCCACATTATCGATCGTATAGAACCAGCCACGCCAGAACCAATCAAGGTCCACCGCGCTGGCATCTTCCATCGATCGGAAGAAGTCGGCCGGTGT
>JAEZAU010000146.1 GCA_023430325.1 Bacteroidota bacterium
AAGTCCTCGCTGCGCTCCGGGCTTTCCGTTCCTATCCCTTTCGCAAGATCCGTAGATGCCGGAAATTCATTCCATCGCTCCAGAAGATCGCTTACCCGATCCTCCAAGTACGATCTCCGCGCAGCAACGCATCCAGATCGCCTTCTCCTTTCCTTTCTCTCGCCAGCGCTACCTGCGCATTCAGCTTGGTCTCCATCGTGGGCCGGCCGCTCACATACAACACTCCGAAAGGCCGCGGCATCGCGCCTTCTTTCGCAGGATCATCGAACAGGCGCACGAGGATCGATGCCTTGAAACCATCTCGCTCGTCGTGCACCCAAAGATCGGTCACGCTTGCACCACCGGTGGAAAGATCGACGATCACCGGCGTCATGCCATCCAGCCTGATGCCTTTCGTTCCGTTCGCGAAAACAAGCGGCTTCCCATGTTCCACGAATATCGTGTTCGAGGGCTTGCTTGCCTTTTCTGTGAACACTTCAAAAGCACCATCGTTGAACACGTTGCAGTTCTGGTAGATCTCGATCAGGCTGGTTCCGCGATGGGCATCGGCACGCAAAAGGATATCACGCAGATGCTTCGGATCGCGATCCATTGCACGCGCAATGAACGTGGCATCGGCGCCTTTGCACAACGCCAGCGGATTGAAGGGATGGTCCACACTGCCCATCGGTGTGCTTCTCGTTATCGCCCCTTCCGGTGAGGTAGGCGAATACTGACCCTTCGTCAATCCGTAGATCTCGTTATTGAAAAGCAGCACGTTCACATCCACATTGCGCCGCAAAAGATGGATCAAATGATTTCCGCCGATACTGAGCGAATCGCCATCTCCGGTGATCATCCATACGCTGAGTTCTGGCCGCACTGCACGCAATCCACTCACTATCGCCGGAGCACGGCCATGGATGCTGTGCATTCCATATGTATCCAGGTAATAAGGAAAGCGTGAACTGCAACCGATGCCGCTGATGAAGACGATCTCCTCTTTCGGCTTTCCCTGATCACGCAACACCGTCTCCACCTGCTTCAGGATGCTGTAATCACCGCAACCAGGACACCAGCGGACCTCCTGATCGCTCGCATAACCTTCGGCCGCGGCTTTCGGCAGGGTCGCCGCACCGGTCTTATCGGGAGATGTCGATCTTCCGTTCGCCGAGCCGTTCACTACTTCATTTGCCGTGGTCATGACTTGAGGAATTGAAGTGCCGCGTTCTTGATCTCTGCGGAAGTGAAAGGCATGCCCTGGATCTTGTTCAAGCCTTGCGCATCAACAAGGAATTCCGACCGGATCATCTGACGCAATTGACCACTGTTCATCTCCGGCACCAGGACATGCTTGAACCGCCCGAGGATCGCTTTGAGCTCCTTGCGGAAGGGAAAGAGGTAACGCAAATGAAGATGGCCTACCGAATGACCTTCGTCCGCCAGTTCGTTCACCGCGGTCTTGATGGCGCCGTAAGTGCTGCCCCAGCCCAGGATCAGCAGATCGCCGCTTTCAACACCATTGGCCAGATCCAACGGCGGTACGCCATCCACGATCTTGCGCACCTTCTCGGCCCTGAGCCTCACCATCATTTCATGGTTGAGCGGATCATAACTGATATTGCCCGTGCGATGTTCCTTTTCTATGCCGCCGATCCGATGTTGCAGGCCCTTCATTCCAGGCACCGCCCACGGACGAACACCCTTCTCGTCACGATCGTATGGCAGGAAGGTGGAATTGTCATTCCGGGCTTGACCAACGATAGAACTGTCGCTGTTGCGCGGCTGCGCGAATGGAGGCGTTATCGGTTCTAGATCCGCCGCTTTTGGGAATTGCCAGGGTTCGGCGCCATTGGCGATATAACCATCGCTCAGAAAGATCACAGGTGTCATGTGCTCCACCGCGATCCGGGCGGCTTCATACACCATCTCAAAACAATCGGTGGGGCTGCTTGCCGCGATCACCGGGATCGGTGCCTCACCATTTCGCCCGAACACCGCCTGCCACAGATCGGCCTGTTCCGTCTTCGTGGGAAGGCCGGTGCTCGGTCCGCCGCGTTGTACGTTCACGATCACCAGCGGGATCTCCAACATCACTGCCAGGCCCATCGCTTCTGTCTTCAGCGCAATGCCCGGACCGCTGCTCGCGGTCGCACCCAGACCACCGCCATAGCTGGCACCGATCGCGCTGCAGATCGCCGCGATCTCATCTTCCGCCTGGAAGGTGCGCACACCAAAATTCTTGTGGCGCGAAAGTTCGTGCAGGATGTCGCTCGCCGGGGTGATCGGGTAGCTTCCATAGAATAGATCCAGCCCCGCCTTCTTCGCTGCTGCCACCAGACCGAGCGCGGTCCCTTGATTGCCGGTGATGCTGCGGTACTCGCCCTTCGGCATCGGCGCCGGCTTCACCTCGTATCGTGTGGTGAAGGTCTCGCTGGTATCGCCGTAGTTGTAGCCGGCGAGGAGTACCTTCTTGTTCGCCTCCAGGATCTCCGGCTTGCTCTTGAACTTCGTTTCGAGGAATTTTTCGCTGTTCTCCAGATCGCGGCTGTACATCCAGTTGATGAAGCCCAGAACGAACATGTTCTTGCAACGATCCTTCTCCTTCATACCAAGCTTCGTGTCGGCGAGCGCCGTTCGCGTGAGCTTGGTGATATCGACGGTGTGAACGATGTAATTGCTTAACGGGCCGCCGCCGCTGACACCGGGCATCTGGCTGCCGCCTTCACTGCCCCCAAGCGGGCTCTGCCCTTCCGGATAACCGGCCAGGCGCAGGTTCTTCGCATCGAAGCCATCGGTGTTGGCGATGATGACACCACCCTTCTTCAGTTTACCGAGATTCGCCTTGAGGGCGGCTGCGTTCATGGCCACCAACACATCGCACTGATCGCCCGGGGTGAACACCTCCACGCTTCCAAAGTGCAGCTGGTAGCCGCTCACACCCGCCAACGTTCCCTGCGGTGCGCGGATCTCCGCTGGGAAATTCGGGAAGGTGCTTACATCATTGCCGAAGAGCGCGTTCGTATCGGTGAACTGGCTGCCGGTAAGCTGGATGCCATCACCGGAATCGCCCGCGAACAGTATGACGACGTTACGCCGTTCCTCTACGGTACGGGTGCGGGTGGGTGTTTCCATTAAAATTGGTGCAAAGGTACGGCAGCCGTAGGCTTTGTGCCGGATTGGGAAGGAACGCTTTGGCCTTGGATATGTTCTGTCCCAATACCGATTTGGATACGATCCAGAACAAGAACGGCCTCCCTTCCGGGAGGCCGTCCAACTCATATCGTCAATACCGCGATCAGATCGTCAGCGAATGCCGCTTGAAATCCGTTGCGGTGAGGTCCTTGTCCACGCTCTTCAGGTATTGCTCCACGCTAAGCTTGTTGTCCTTGATGAATTCCTGTTGCAGCAGCGTGCTCTCCTTGAAGAACTTGTTCAGGCGGCCGTGGGCGATCTTCTCGGCCATGTCGGCAGGCTTTCCTTCCTGGATCGCCAGTTCTTTGCCGATCTCGATCTCCTTGTCGATCACGCTCTGGGGAACCATCTCCTTGTTCAGGGCGATCGGTGCCATGGCGGCGATCTGCATCGCTACATCCTTGGCAGCGCCTTCATGGCCGGCCTTATTGAGGCCTACGATGCTGGCCACCTTGTTGCCAGGATGATTGTATGCGTAAACAAAAGGCGCTGAAACCTGTGCGCATGCACTTACATCGATCTTTTCACCGATCACACCGGTCTGCTCAATGAGCTTCTCAGCGATCGTAAGACCATTGCTGTCGTAAGCGGTAGACTTCAACTTTTCCACGCTATCGATGTTCTTCTCCAACGCGATAGTGGCCATACGCTCGGCCATTGCAGCGAAATCGGCGTTCTTGGCCACAAAGTCGGTCTCACAGTTCACGCATACCAGCACGCCACGGGTATTGT
>JAEZAU010000176.1 GCA_023430325.1 Bacteroidota bacterium
TCTGTGATGATGCTGTGGCGACGTTGACTGTGACCAAGGTCAACGCCGCTAACGCCGGTGGCAACGGATCGATCACACTTTGCAGCAACGGCGCACCGGTGAACCTTTTCAACTCCTTGAGCGGCACTCCCGCAGCAGGTGGCTCCTGGACCGCACCGAATGGATCGGCGCACAGCGGAACATTCAACCCAGCAACGCATGCTGCGGGGATCTACACCTACACCGTGACCGGGACGCCGCCCTGTCCGAACGCTACGGCCACAGTAACGGTAACGGTGAACCAACAGCCCAACGCTGGTACCAATGGTAGCATCACGGTCTGTGGTGATCAGGCTCCTTTCAGCCTTTTCTCCCATCTCGGTGGATCGCCGAACGCAGGTGGTGCCTGGACCGGCCCCGGTGGCGGCGCAGTATCCGGAACTTTCACCCCCGGATCTTCAACGCCGGGAGTTTATACCTACACGGTGCTTGGGCTGCCGCCTTGCACTTCGGCCTCTGCAACTGTCACTGTTTCCGTAGTGACTCCGCCGAATGCCGGACAGAACAATTCGATCACCATCTGCAGCGATCAGCCGGTGTTCCAATTGATCTCTCAATTGAACGGATCGCCATCGGCTGGTGGTACCTGGGCAGGTCCGAATGGACCGCACGGACCCTCCTTCAATCCGACGACCGGTATTTCCGGGGCGTACACGTATACAGTTACCGGCACTGCACCCTGCTCCAACGCTACCGCCACACTGAATATCACGGTTCAGCCAAAGCCGAACGCAGGCACCAACGGATCGATCACGCTTTGCAGCACTGACGCAAGCCTTTCCTTGATGAGCGTTCTCGGCGGATCCCCGCAAGGCGGTGGCACCTGGACAGCCCCGAACGGATCGGCACATTCAGGAACTTTCATTCCGGGAACAAGTACTCCGGGCGTCTACACCTACACGTTGATCGGAGCTTCACCTTGCATACCTTCCACGGCTACTGCCACCATAGCGGTGAACACCGCACCTTCAGCCGGAACAGGGACCAGTGTGGTAAAGTGTTCGAACGATCCCTCCTTCTCGTTATTCGCACAATTGGGAGGAACACCGAATGCCGGTGGAAGCTGGAGCGGTCCGAACGGACCTCATTCGGGCACGTTCATTCCAGGCACTCACCCTGCTGGAGCTTACACCTACACCGTACTTGGCCAGGCGCCTTGCGCGAATGCGACGGCGGTGGTGAACGTGTCGATCGTTACTGCGCCGAACGCAGGCATCAGCGATGACACGTTGGTCTGCAGCAGCGGTCCGCAATTCGCGTTGATCGGTGTGCTTGATGGCACTCCCTCGCTGACTGGAACGTGGACGGCCCCTGGCGGATCGGCCAGCAGCGGCAATTTCATTCCGGGCACGAGCGCTGCAGGGATCTACACTTACACGGTGGCGGGCCAGACGCCCTGTGCGAACGCGCAAGCAAGCGTAACGGTGAGCGTGCAGCAGATGCCCAACCCCGGTACCAACGGAAACATTACTGTATGCAGTACGGCACCTTCGGTACCGCTCTTTGCGCAATTGGGCGGAACTCCTGCCTCTGTTGGAACGTGGACAAACCCGGCCGGCGGCGCGCACAACGGCACCTATCTACCAGCGTCTCAAGCCGGGGGGAATTACACCTATACGGTGGCCGGCACCGCGCCATGTCCCAATGCATCGTCGGTAGTGCAGGTCACGCGCATCATGGCGCCACGCGCAGGAACGGATGGCACCATCACGGTCTGCAGTTCCAACAGCCCTTTCCCGTTGATCGGCGTCCTTGGTGGAAATCCTGATGGCACCGGCCAATGGAAGAACCCGTCTGGACAGAACATGAACGGCACGTTCACTCCGGGGACCAGTGCCGCCGGCACCTACATGTACGTTGTCACTGGAACAGCGCCTTGTGTGAATGACACGGCATATGCCACCGTGAACGTGAACATTGCGCCGAATGCCGGGATCAATGCGAGCACGACAGTTTGTAGTGATGGTGTGGATGTCGATCTGTTCTCGGTCCTGGGCGGAACACCGATGACCGGTGGCACGTGGACGCGCCCGAACGGCAGCCCGCATAATGGCATCTTCGATCCTGGGACATCTCCTGCTGGTAACTACACCTACACTGTCGCGGGCACAACGCCGTGCCTGAACGCTGTTTCGATCGTGACCGTGAATCAGGTGCAGGCGCCCAGGGCCGGTACAGGTGGAAGTTTCACACGTTGTTCCACGGATGCAGCGGTGGATTTGATGACCATCCTTTCGGGTCCGGTGGATCAAGGTGGGATATGGAGCGGCCCGGGGCCCTTGACCGGAAGCACTTTCACACCGGGTACCAGCGCTGCGGGGATATACACCTACACGGTAGCTGGCACTGCTCCATGTTCCAATGCTACAGCTCAAGTGACGGCGATCGTGAACACCGCGCCGGATGCCGGACAGAACTCTTCGGTCACGGTCTGCCAGGATGTTGCCGAGGTGGATCTCTTCACTGTATTGCAGGGTTCGCCGGACATGAACGGAACTTGGACCGATCTTGACAATACCAACCAGCTCAGCGGCAATATCTTCTCCACGTTCGGTCTTCCGGTAGGTGTGTATGATTTCAATTACACGGTACCGGGGATCGGTTCTTGTGTTGCAGATCAGGCACAGGTGCAGGTGAATCTTACGGCTTCGTTGAATGCCGGCAGCAACGGCATTATGAACGTGTGCCGCACGAATACCCAAGTGGATCTTTTCAGTGGCTTGAACGGCTCTCCCCAGACGGGTGGTGTCTGGCAGGATGTGAACGGGACCGGCGCACAAACAGGACAGTTCTTCAACGCCAGCTTTGTTGCAGCAGGATCTTATCAGTTCCTCTATCAACTGACCGGCAGCGGCCAATGCGCCACATCTTCTGCAACGGTTACAGTGAATGTGACCGCAGCCCCGAATGCCGGATCGAACGGACAGCTTTCGATCTGCAGTAATGGGAACCCCTCATTGCTATTCAACAGCCTGGGCGGAACACCGGCCACCGGAGGCACATGGACCCGTAATGGCAACACCGTCTCGGGCACTTATGATCCGCAACTGCACGAACCCGGCATTTTCACTTATACCGTCGCGGGCACTGGTCCATGCGCGAATGCCCAGGCCACGGTGACCGTTACAGAGACACTGGCTCCTAACGCCGGGACCGGTGGAGCTACCTCGGTATGCGGGTCATCGCCGGCCTTCAACATGACGGCTTTGCTCAATGGCGACCCACAGCCCGGGGCATGGTCGTTCAATGGATCTCCACATTCCAACATCTTCGTTCCTGGGCTTGACGCGGCCGGATCGTACGTGTACACGGTTCCTGGCACCGGTCCATGTCCGGCATCGATCTCCACGTTGACGATCGGTGTATCTCAACCACCGCAGCCGGGCACCAATGGATCACCGCAACTATGCAGCAATATGCTGCCCTTCGTTCTTTTCTCGTACCTGAACGGAGCGGATTTCGGTGGTACATGGACCGCGCCCGATGGATCTTCATTGTCCGCAGGATTCGTCTTTACACCGGGAACTTCATTACAAGGTGACTACACATACACCCTGGCGGCCGTTGCTCCCTGCCCATCGGCCCAGTCGACTCTTTCAGTATTCGTGAACGAAGCTGCACGTGCCGGAGGTGATGTGTCGGTCAGTTTCTGCTCGAATGGCCCGGCCGTGGACCTTATCACCGTATTGCCGGGAGATCCCGATCCATCAGGGAGCTGGACGGGGCCTTCGGGCGAAGCATTCAACGGAACATTCGTTCCCGGCACTTCGGCTACCGGAACCTACACCTATGTCGTCTCAGGTTCATCACCCTGCCTGAGCGATAGCGCCTTCGTCACCGTATCGATCGACCAGGCCGCGAATGCAGGCACCAGCGCAGTACATGTTGCCTGCAGCAACCAGCCCGCATTCAGCATGACCAGCAAGCTCGGTGGAAGTCCGCAGGTCGGTGGAAGCTGGAGCGGCCCATTACCCGCGACAACACCACATGATGGCGTCTTCATTCCAGGTACATCCACACCGGGAACATATGTCTATACCGTGGCAGGCACAGGTGCGTGTCCGGCCGCAACGGCTTCGCTGGAGGTGGTGGTGAACCAGGCGCCGTTCGCCGGGAACAACGCGAACCTTTCCCTTTGTACCACGAGCGGCGCATTGGATCTCTTCACGTACCTCGGACCGAATGCCCAGAACGGTGGTACATGGGTGAACCAGAGCACCGGCAACACGGTATCTGGTACGATAACCCCGTCCTCGTTGGGGGCGGGCACGCATCAATTCCAGTATACCGTTACCGGTGTAGCACCCTGCGGCTCACACTCTGCCTTGGTCACTGTAGTGGTGAACTCATCACCGAACGCAGGCAGCAATGGCCTGGCAACGATCTGCGATACACAGGCGCCATTCACGTTGCTCAGTTTGTTGAACGGTAGTCCGCAATCGAATGGATCATGGACAGCGCCGGGCGGAGCCTCGCACACAGGCATCTTCATTCCGGGTACCGATGTGGGTGGAGTGTATACCTATACGGTGACCGGTGCGGCCCCGTGTTCAAGTGCGACTGCACAGGTGAACATCATACAGAACATTTCACCGGATGCCGGAGGCAACGGGGTCGATCAGGTCTGCAGCGATGAACAGCCGTTCGAACTTTTCGGACTTTTGACCGGCACACCCGATCAAGGTGGAAATTGGTTGACGCCCACGGGCACTGCTTCCAGCGGACTTTTCGTTCCGGGAACATCGGCGCCGGGCACTTATACGTACGTGGTATCTGCCCAAAGCCCATGCGTGAACGACACCGCCCTGGTCACCGTGATACAAAGCACGGCGGCCAATGCAGGTTGTAACGCGGCGTTACAGATCTGCTCTTCCTCTTCGGCTGTACCCTTGATCAGCCTGTTGGGATGTTCACCCCAACCTGGAGGAATATGGACATTCGGCGTGGGCGGTCCTGTGCACGGCCCGATCTTCGATCCTGCGATACATACCTCTGGCACCTATGTCTACACCATCAATGGAGCACCACCTTGCCCTAACGCTGTGGCACAGGTGCAGATCACGCGCGTTGTAGCTCCTTCGGCGGGCACTGATGGTGCTGTCTCCGCATGTGTGAACGATCCTTCCATCGTCCTGATCAATTTCCTCGGTGGAAGCCCTACCTCTGGAGGCACCTGGACCAACCTGAACAATGCCGGCACGCTCAACAACGGCGTTCTGAACCT
>JAEZAU010000085.1 GCA_023430325.1 Bacteroidota bacterium
CAGTTCGGGGTGTAGCGCAGTCCGGTTAGCGTACCTGCTTTGGGAGCAGGGGGTCGTAGGTTCGAATCCTACCACCCCGACGAGAAGGTCGATCATTCTGATCGGCCTTTTTTCATGCTTTTCAGCATAGCCGGCTTGCCAGGCCGTGCGTTCACCTTCTACCTTTGCACGCCTCAATGCCCGCGCTACGCCTCGCTTTTCTAGTATCTGCACTGCTAACCTTCGGCACCGGCCAGGCATTCTACATCCTGGTATACGGGGTGGTCACCGATCATTTCACCGGCGATCCCATGCGCGGTGTGCAGGTGAAACTTGTGAAGGATTCGATCGAGCGCGAAACAGTGAACACCAACTGGAACGGGCGTTATGAGATCATCCTGGAACGCGGCTACACGTATGAGATACATTATCAGCGAGCTGGAATGGTGACCAAACACGTGTTCATCGATGCCACCGAGATCCCGCTCTTCCCCGACGTGCCGTTCTATGAGATGGACATCCAGATAACGATGATCGAAGGGCTGCCCGACTTCGATATGAGCGCGTTCGATGTGCCGGTGGGCAAGGCGATCTACAAACATTCCGTGCGCAACCTGAACTGGGATCGGGAGTACACCAACTCACGGCGCGTGGTCCTGGAACGGTTGATGATCAATTACGAGCGGGAACAGCAGGCGCGAAAGAGGGCGGCGCGTGCCGAAGCCTTGCGTAGCGAGAAGAAGAAGCGGAAGACCGCGAATTTCTAGGACGACCCAGGACGATCCAAACAAAAAAGCCCCGGCTTTCGCCGAGGGCTTTTTCTGTGATCCCGCTGGGGCTCGAACCCAGGACCCCGACATTAAAAGTGTCGTGCTCTACCGACTGAGCTACAGGATCTTTCCACTCCCCCGGCCTGCCGAAGCGTTCCGGAATGGGAGCGCAAAAGTAAGCACATTCATCCAAAGAAGGAACCTCTTGTTCACTTCTTCTCGATGATCGGATGCCGCTCGAATGGCTTGCTGCGATCGAACAGGTAGCGGAACGTGGCCAGCGTACGGTAATTCTCGGCCCCAAGATTCTGGCACACCTTGATCATGCGCGGGTTGAAATCTCCGATCCAGGTGAGCACCGTGTCCTTATAAAGTTTCTTGTTCACGATGTGTTTCTCTCCGTAGACGATCAATGCGCCTTCGATCCCTTTGCCCTGGAATTCTTTCGCCACGCCAAACACCAGACCGGTGTATGTGGTGATCACCCCGCGCCAGCGGTAATACAGGAATTTCAATTTTCCCCACCAGTTCAAGTCGCCGTTCACATAGCGGAACACCTCGTTGAGCTCGGGCAGGCTTATATACATGGCGATCGGCTTTTCGGCATAGCGGATGAAGATCACCAGCCTCGGATCCATCACCGGCTTCATGGTACGCACCAGCTTCAGCGAAGTGGCCACATCCATCGGTTTGTGATTGGCATGGTCCACCCACGCAGCGTTGTAGACTTCACGCAGATCTTCCGCGATCTGCTCCACCGATCGGCCCACCGAATCATACATCCGAATGTTCGGATCATCTTCCAATTGCTTGAACTTCCGGTGGAAGATCGGCGGCACTGGTTCCAGCGCCGATCGTTTGAAGAAAAGCTGCTCGTAATACAATTGAAAACCGTACTTCTCAAGCAGATCGCGATAATATGCCGGATTGTAGTTGGTGCCGTAGATCGGTGGATCGGTGAAGTTCTTGATCAACAAGCCCCAGAACATGTTGCGATCACCCAGATTGATCGGGCCGTCCATCGCTTCCATGCCTTTGGCCTTCAACCAGTCGCGTGCAGCGTCCAACAATACGTTCGCCGCCCGTTGATCATTGATGCATTCGAAAAAGCCCATTCCACCCGTGGGCTGCTTCTCGGTGTACGCGGTCTTGGCATTGATGAATGCAGCAATACGTCCGATCGGCATCTTTCCATCGTACAACACCCAGCGTTCCGCCGTTCCTTCCTTCAGCAGCTTGTTCTTCTGCGGATCGAAGACCTTCTCCACATCCTGCCGCAAATGCGGGATCCAGTTCCTGTCATCACGATAGATGGTCCACGGCAGGTCCATCCAATCCTTCACCGTACGTCTGTCGTTCGCCTCGCGCAGTTCCATTCTCTGCGAAGGTGCGATCTTTCGCAGCGTTGAACAAGAAAGAACACCGGCCGATCTTCCTCATCGGTTTCATGTGCAGTGGCAAAACGCGTATCGGCCGTGAATTGGCGCGTGTGCTCAAGCGCAGGCATATCGACCTGGACCGTGCGATAGAAGCGGATGTGGGCCCGCTTGTGCCCTTCTTCCAGCAACACGGTGAACCAGCTTTCCGCGAGCGTGAATCCGAAAAACTTGGCGCTCTGCTTTCAAGCTCCGATATCATCATCTCCACCGGCGGCGGCACGCCGGCCGTAGGTGACAACCTCGAGAAAATGATGGCCGCCGGCACCGTGATATGGCTCGATGTTCCCATGCCCACGTTACTACCGCGGATCGAGCGTACCGGACGGGACAGACCTTTGCTTCTCGGGTTGAACGGAAAAGAATTACAGCATCGCGTGGAAAGCCTTATGGAAGAGAGGATCCCGTTCTATTCGCGTGCGCACCTCATCGTTCAAGCCGCAGCACCACCCGATGTGCTCGCCGCACGCATCAAGCAGATCCTCGATCTTCAGGAAAGATAGACCGCATCCTTGCGCCCTAGCTCCACGCTGATGTGCTCCTGCAACGTGGTGCTCAAAGTAAGGCCCACTATGTCCGCACGTATCGGAAAGGTGCGATGCATGCGATCCACAAGCACCACGGTCACCAGCTTTTTCAAGGGAGCCTGCACCAAATGGGCTGCAGCGTGCATCAACGTACGTCCGCTCATCAGCACATCATCCACCAACACCACCACTTTCCCGCGCAACAGTTTGGCATCGATCGAAAGGCCCACTGGTCTTTCCAGCGGCGCGTCCTTATCCAGCTCGATCACCGCAGTGGTCACTTCAAGCGGAGATATTTCTTCAAGGCGTTTGGCCAGACGCTTCACCAACAACGGTCCGCGCTCTGCGATCCCGATCAGCACTATCCCCTTCTCCTCGAAATTCTCTTCATACAACTGATGCGCGATACGTTCCAGCTTTCGCTGCACACGATCATGGTCAAGAACGGTGATCTTTTCGGGCATGGCCTCTGCGAAGGTATTCGATCGTCACTTTCTTTTTTAGGGCGTGCCCCCGCCGAGAGGATCAGGTCTGGTGATAAAATGTTCCGCCAGAGCGGGGTCGCGCTCTTCGTTCCAAGTCCGCGTCCGTTCCGCCTGTGGCTACACTCCCTTGCGGGCTTTCCACTTCGATCGCTCACGCACATCAGCGCTCGCCACCGGCCGGCACATCACGTTCCAGCTCGGTGGCCACCACGCCACTTCCACCGAAAGTGGGGTAACAAACGATCTCGATCTTCATGATCGGCGCAAAGGTACCGTTCCTAAAAACTGGAGCCGCAGCGATCCAAGTTCACTGCGGCTCCATACTGGGGTGAATCATCTTTAGCTCGCCATGCCGTATTGGGACATCCAGGTACGGAAATCATTCGCGGCCTTGATATTGCTTTCACGCACCTGGGCCCAGGTGACATCATTGCTTTCGCTGATCTCCTTGATCGTACGATCCAGCCTTTCCAGGCCTTGTGCAAGTTCGCCTGCGCGCTGGCTGTCGGCCTTCTTCTCATCTGCACTGCGGGCGCCATCCTTCAAGCGGGCACGCACCTGGTCGAGCT
>JAEZAU010000091.1 GCA_023430325.1 Bacteroidota bacterium
TGGTCACTTCCACCCCGCGGTTGATCGGGCCGGGATGCATGATCACCACGTCCTTTCCGATCCGCTGGTAGCGCGGCAGGTCAAGGCCATATAACATGGCATATTCACGCAGGCTCGGGAAGTTCGCTACTCCATCCCCACCCTGCCGTTCCATCTGGATCCGCAACATGTTCGCCACATCGCACCAGGCCAGGGCCTTGTCCAGATCGTGCTCCACTTTCACGCCGAGCGTTCCAATGTATCGCGGGATCAACGTGGCCGGGCCACAAAGCATCACCTCGGCACCGAGTTTCTGCAGGCAGAAGATGTTACTGAGCGCCACGCGGCTGTGCAGGATATCGCCCACGATCAGCACCTTCACGCCTTTCACCTTTCCGAGCTTTTCGCGGATGCTGTACGCGTCAAGCAACGCTTGGGTGGGATGTTCATGCGTTCCATCGCCAGCGTTCACGATACTGGCGTCCACATGGCGGCTCAGGAACACGGCCGCTCCCGGATCGGGATGCCGCATCACCACCATATCCACCTTCATCGCCAGGATATTGTTCACCGTATCCACCAGCGTTTCGCCCTTGCTCACACTGCTTCCGCTGGAAGAGAAATTGATCACATCGGCACTCAACCGTTTTTCGGCAAGTTCGAAGCTGATCCGCGTACGTGTGCTGCTTTCGAAGAAGAGGTTCGCGATCGTGATGTCGCGCAGCGATGGCACTTTCTTGATCGGCCGGTTGATCACTTCCTTGAAACCGTCCGCCGTGCGGAAGATCAATTCAATGTCCTCGGCGGTGAGATCCTTGATCCCCAGCAGGTGCTCGGTGCTCAGCTGATCGCTCATTCCGCTTTCGATCGGTTTCCGGCCCGTTCATCGGGCACATGCAGCAGCACCCGATCCTCACCGTCCGTTTCCTTCCATTCCACCGTTACGCGTTGTCCGGCGATACTATCCACCTGTTTGCCCACATGATCGGGCTGGATCGGAAGTTCGCGGCTGAAGCGCCGATCCACTAGCACCAGCAGTTGCACCGCCGCCGGACGGCCAAAGGCGAGCATCGCATCCAGGCCGGCGCGGATCGTTCTGCCTGTGAAGAGCACGTCATCCACCAGGATCACCTTGCGGCCATCGAGCGGGAAATCCAGTTGCGTGATGCTGGGTGAAGCCGGGAAGGATCGGTGCCTGAAATCGTCGCGGTGGAAGGTGATGTCCAACTCACCGTACTTCAGTTTTTCCGATCCAATGATACGCTGAAGCTCGGTGCGAAGGCGACGTGCCAGGTAGATCCCGCGTGGTTGCAGGCCGATCAGCGCGGTGCCCGTGAGGTCGCCATGGTCTTCGATCAACTGGTGGCAAAGCCGCCCGATCGTAAGGCTGAACCCTTTGCTACCCAGAATGGTGACCGGCCGCATATGGCGGCGAAGATAGAAACCGATCGGGGGATGGAACAGCAACGCCCGGCCTTGCAGCCGGGCGTTGCCCAATTATGATTAACTGATCAATTCACCTTTACCGCTTTCTTCACGATCGGTTCACCATCGAGAAGAAGCGTTACGTAGTAAATGCCAGCACTGAGATCTGCGGTTTGCCATTCGTACTGGTATTGACCTGCCTCCATTTGCGCCTCGTGCAGCACGCGCAGATGCTTGCCATCGCTGCCGTTGGCCATTAATTGCATACGGCCGCTGCGCTCCAGGTTGTAATACACCGTTGTCTGTTCGTTGAATGGGTTGGGCTGGATGCGCAAGTTTCGATCTCCGGCTAGATCGTTCAGGCCGGTGCCATCATCGATCAGATCTCGTGTGCCTCCATCGGGATTTTGGCAGCAGGCTGCGAGGAGTTGTTCAAGTTGATCAAGTCGGTTGCGAAGTTCTTGAAGTTCCTCTGCAGCGGCTTGGTTGGCAGCAACTTGTTCTGTCAATGCAGCTATCTCCGCTTGTTGCTGAGCAACAGTTGCTTGTTGCTCTTTGTGACCTGCCACCAATAAGGGTATGAGACCGACATAGTTCACACCCTTTAATGCTAAAGCGGGAGCAATCTCATTTCCCAATGAATCCAATTCAGCTGGCAAAGTCATCGATGGGACCAACTGTGGAAAGACTTGTTCCACTTCTTGAGCGAAGAATCCGAATTGTGTTCCTCCATTGATCAAGAGACGCTCCTTTGCCTCATCAGTGAACGTGTAGTTCCGCGGATTCAACAGTGACAATTGTGATGCTAACGTACCGATCGGATCCTCTTCTGCCATACCCGACGATGCATCCTGCTTCAGAGATTCATCTGAAAAGATGTAGCTGGTATTATGCCACATATTGCCTGTGACCTTAACTTTTCCCTGAAAATGCCCAGCCCAATTGTTTGCCGAAGTATCTTGTACCTCTGCCCAAATTCCATAATTATTCGTTGCTCCAAGAGCACGGCCATACAATCCGTGATTTTTCGTACCAGAGGCATCAACCGCCTCTCCTTTTACCCCATAATCATTGGTCGCGCCGTAACAATATCCATGTACGCCAACTCCATTAGTTGCAGATGCCGCATTTGCACTTCCATAAACGCCGGTCGGATTTACAGCATTGACGGAATGTCCAAAAACTCCATATCCATTCGTAATAGAACCAGAGGTACCATCGCTCAAGCCGCGAAGCCCGATTGAATTCGCTACTGTACCACCAGAACAGATCGATTGCGCCCAGGCACCATGCGTAGAAATTACACTCCCGGTAGTTGTCTGAGCTACAGAGTATATGGCGTGATTCTGTTGTGCTGCGTTTACAGAATAATTTACAATGCCATTCAACGTATGTGTCGTTTCACCGGTCGCTGGTTCGGTCCGTACATTAAGACCTATACTACTTCCTCCGGAAGCATTGCTCTTCATTCCTACATGAAGTCCACCTGTAGCACTACATCCAGTACAAGCTGTTTCATCAGCCTCAACAGAAAGTTTGTAATTGGGCGAAGCTGTGCCGATCCCAACTCTCCATTCAGCTGTGTTGCATGATGTAGTACCGTTATATGCAGTTACAACCCGTTTACCAGCATTATTCACATACCAATCGCAAGAACCTGTGCCAGCTGCGGGTAGAAAGCGCCACTGCAGACGCCCGGTATGGTCAGCAACCACGTAACGATCAAGCGTATCATTGTAATAATCGGGCACCAACTGTCTGATCCGAATGGTTCGATCCAGCACGTCCAAACGCTCCGTAGGATCAACGGTCGAACCAGCAAGGATCGATGCTCTGTAAAAATCACCGATCCCAACGAATGCCGAAGTATCATTGGGAACATAGATCCTGAAGGATTCAAGACCTTCCGTGCTTCGCGCACCGTAATTCGCTCCTTGCGACCAACTGGTGAACAGAAAACGGAGCCGATCAGTGCCCCAATTCGAATTGGCGGGATTGTCGCTCCATTGAAGCACAAGGTCGGAATTATCGTTCTGGTTGTTGTTGTACTTCTGGCCGATATAACACTGATCGCTGTTCCCTGTCATGGTTATCCCATTGCGTTGCCATGGTCGAAAACCGATCTGCTGCGCGTATACGGTTGCATTATTGCTTGCACTATCCACGAGATGCAGACGACTGAACGGACCATCTGCACCCGGAGCAAAAAATGCCGGCTGTTGGCTTATGCCCAAGTAGCCATTTTGCACAACGTTGTAACCGTTGATATTTGGTGTACCAGCGTGATACAACTGCATCCGCTGGATGCTATCCGTGAACCACTGGATCGGCTGGTTGCCATTGTGGCGGATCATCAATGGAACTGTCGTGGAGCCGTTCCACCCAACATAATCCGCACCGGGTGTTCCAGGATTATTAAACGGAACAGTTACTTGTGCCTCACTGTTGATGTAGACCAACAGTGCAGCGGCCAGCAGAACCAGCCTGAAATTCATTCTTGTTTTCATGGTCTTTCGTGTTTCTTGATCGAAAGACCGGACCTATGCTATTCCGTCAACACAAGCTTGGACCAACCTTCCCTCCCCTTTTCAACCCAGCGGAGGATATAGGTACCCCGCGGCCACGTTACTACCTCCAAAAACATGCGCTCTCCATCTACCGTACCCTCCCACACCGTGCGGCCTTGTAGATCGAATGCACCGATCGTTGTGCCTTGTGCGATCCCTTTGATCACTACCGATCCTTGTGCCGGGTTGGGAAAAATGCTCCAACCATCCTCGCGCTCAGGCACCATGCCTACAGCCATATCACAACCTTCAGGATCGGCGCTCACACATACGTTGTCGATCAAGATGCCTCCCTGAGCCAAAAACGCCTGTGTGACGATATGCACCGTATCCGTGTTAGCGTTATCGAAGGAATTGCCCAGGATCACGTATTGGTAGGCACTATCGGCCACGAAACTGCCACTTACCAGTGTCCAGCCAAGAGTATCAGTGATCAACTCCGCCGAATGGACCTGAGCGAAGTTCCATGGTGTGGGGTATGGATCGTTCAAATGCCATTGGCGTGGCTGTGTGGCGAAGGTCATGCCGATACCACTTGTGTACAGCCATAGTTGAGTTTGATATCCACCCCAAGCAACGCTGGCATAGAAGCTGGCAGAGTATTGCTGTCCCACCACCAATGGCTCGGTTAAGTGTACCATGAAGTACTCGCGGATATACGGAGGTGTAGCTCTGAATGTGATCACATTCCCATAGCTGTCACCATGCTGCGGATATTGGAACGACCACGCATTCCATGGCACACTATTGAATGAGCCATTCGGCAGGCAACTGATCATATGATCGGGCGAACCAGCCGCAGAGAACCACCCCAACGGGCCGGTATCGGGGTAGTACACATCATTCACCACGGCACAGGTGTCATACAGTTCGAACGAGTGGTTGAAAACGAGGTTCTGCGCATCACTGCGGAGGGGCACAATGAACAGCAGCGCGCAGAGCCAGAGTGGTAAGCAAATGGTATGCAGGCTGCCGTTCATTGTGGCGTTGTTCAAGTTGGTCAAAGTTCAAGTCGACGTACTCCGGACACCACACGGTGGCGGTGTGTTTTTCCGGTAGCACAGGTCCGGACACCGCTTCTGATACCTCCGGCTCGCGGCCCCGCTGGGGTATCCCACCACTTCCTGATGGGTGGCTCCATGTTCAAGACCGCTTCTGCGCGGCCGGCGCTGCCTGCATGGCAATGGAACGCCTAACTTTGTGTTGCTCTATTTTGCTTTTCCTATGCCTTTAGGGGGTGAATGTTGAGCGACCAAGGCCCTCGGTGCTCCAACACCGGGGGCTTCTTTGTTGCGCACATTGGCGCATTAGTGGAGAGAGAGAGAGAGAGAGAGAGAGACCCTTCGACGGGCTCAGGGTGCCGGGATAAGTACGGATGGATCATTGGATGGCGCATCAGCATGAAGTCAAACGATCGACCTTCCGCACGTTACGATCCTGCATCCCAGGTTCGCGCCATCCACACGCAACGAATATATACGCCAAAAAACGCGATCGATAACGATCGTGTAAAACACGTAACGAAAAAGCCCGGCTCATCGCCGGGCTTTCTGCATTCAATTCAGATCAGAAAGAGATCACTCCTCGTCCTCTTCTTCCGGACGCTCTTTTTTCTTCTTGCTGCGATTGCGCTCGCTGCTTTCCATCTGGTTCTTCAGATCGCTCAGCACGCTCAGGTCACCCAGGGTGCTCTTCTCTACCTTCTCGTTCACGCTCTTCACCGAAGCGTTCGATCCACCTTCCTTGCGGGCGCCACCGCGCTTGCCGGCTGCTGGTGCTTCGATCACTTCCTCGCCTTCTTCGAAGGTGCGGGTGTGGCTGAGAACGATCCGGCGGGCTTCGCCGTTGAACTCGAGAACCATGAACGGAAGCTTGTCCTCAACGTTGGCTTTGCTGCCGTCCTCTTTCTTCAAGTGCTTCTGGGTAACGGTTCCCTCCACGCCGTAAGGCAGGCTCACGATGAAGTTCTGTCCGTTGCGGCCGGTGATCGTTCCCTCGTGAACGCTTCCCGGAGTGAACACTCCAGCGAAAACATCCCATGGGTTCTCTTCCACCTGCTTGTGGCCGAGGCTCAGTCGGCGGTTCTCGCGATCCACCTCAAGCACCATCACTTCGATCTCGTCGCCGATGTTGCAGAACTCGCTCGGGTGCTTGATCCGCTTGGTCCAGCTCAGATCGCTGATGTGGATCAGGCCGTCAACGCCTTCCTCCAGTTCAGCGAAAATGCCGAAGTGGGTGAAGTTGCGCACCTTGGCGGTGTGCTTGCTCTTCAGCGGGTACTTGTTCTCGATCTCGAGCCACGGATCGCTGCTGAGCTGCTTCATGCCGAGGCTCATCTTGCGCTCTTCGCGATCGATATTGAGGATCACGCATTCCACCTCCTGGCCTTCCTTGAGGAAATCCTTCGGGCTGCGCAAGTGCTGGCTCCAGCTCATTTCGCTTACGTGCAAGAGACCTTCCACGCCTGGTGCCACTTCGATGAAAGCACCGTAATCGGTGATCACCATCACTTTGCCGGTCACCTTGTCGCCAGCGTTCAGATCGGCGCTGAGCGCATCCCAAGGATGTGCCGCGAGTTGCTTCAGGCCGAGTGCGATCCGCTTCTTCTCGTCGTCGAAATCGAGGATCACCACGTTGATCTTCTCATCCAGCTTCACCACCTCTTCCGGATGGTTCACGCGGCCGTAGCTCAGATCGGTGATGTGGATCAAACCGTCCACGCCACCCAGATCCACGAATACGCCGTAGCTGGTGATGTTCTTCACCGTTCCTTCGAGCACCTGGCCTTTCTCCAGGCCGCCGATGATCTGCTTCTTCTGGGCTTCCAGTTCGGCTTCGATCAGTGCCTTGTGTGAGACCACCACGTTCTTGAATTCCTGGTTGATCTTCACGACCTTGAATTCCATGTTCTTGCCCACGAACTGATCGTAATCACGGATCGGCTTCACGTCGATCTGCGAACCAGGCAGGAACGCTTCGATGCCGAACACATCCACGATCAAACCGCCCTTGGTGCGGCACTTCACGTAACCGGTGATCACTTCACTGGTCTCCATGGCATGGTTCACCTTGCCCCATGCATTGTGTACGCGCGCGGTCTTGTGGGAGATGACCATCTGGCCACCTTTATCCTCCTGCTTTTCAATGTAGACCTCCACCTTGTCACCGATCGCGAGATCGGGCTTGTAGCGGAACTCACTGATGGGAACAACACCTTCGCTCTTGTAGCCGATGTTGATCACCACTTCCTTCTTGTTCATGCCCACCACGGTACCCATGAGCACTTCCTTCTCGGAGATGC
>JAEZAU010000148.1 GCA_023430325.1 Bacteroidota bacterium
GCGGGAACGAGATGAAGCTGCGGATCGTCAACCTCAAGGACATGCGTTCGGGTGAGCAGAAAGCCGTGAATGAGAACGACCTGTTGCAAGCGATCTCCTGATGGCAAAAGCACATTCCATCGGTACATTGGGGCTCAGACTAGACGATCTGGCCACGATCCTTCGCGATAGAAAGAAGATCACGTTAGCCTCTGATGCAAAGGAGGCTATCAAGCGCAACCATGCATACCTGGTGCATCGCCTGAAAGAAAGTGATGCACCGATCTACGGCGTCAACACAGGTTTCGGGGCATTGCACAGTACGAGCATTTCCAGCGGCGATCTCACGCAACTGCAGAAGAACCTGGTGATGAGCCATGCCTGCGGTGCAGGCGATCCGATCGATGCCGATCTGGTGCGTGCCATGCTGTTGCTGAAGGTGCAGAACATGGCGTTCGGGCACAGCGCCGTGGCTCCCCGTACAGTGCAACGGTACATCGACATGTTCAACAATGATGTGTTGCCGGTGGTGTATGAGCGCGGGTCGCTTGGTGCATCAGGAGACCTCGCTCCATTGGCCCATCTTGCCCTTCCATTGCTCGGCCTGGGCGAAGTGGTGTACGAAGGAAAGCGGCAGAAGACCGCGGCGGTCCTCAGGAAACTCGGCTGGGGACCATTGGAGCTTGGGCCGAAGGAAGGTCTGGCATTATTGAACGGCACTCAATTCATGAGCGCCTTCGCGGCATTGATCCTGCTGAAGTCGGTGAGAGTGGTGCGTCTTGCCGACATCATCGCAGCGATCTCCATCGATGCGTTCGGCTGTCGTCTGGATCCATTCCATCCTTCGGTACATGCGGTGCGGCCCCATCCCGGGCAGGCGCTGGTGGCTTCGAACATCCGTCAGCTATTACGGGACAGTGCGATCGCGAACAGTGAAAAGGTCCAAGTTCAAGATCCCTATTCGTTCCGTTGCATTCCGCAGGTGCATGGTGCCACGCGCGATGCCCTGGCCTATGCGCAACAGGTGGTGGAACGTGAGCTTGGATCGGTCACGGATAATCCAACAGTGTTCGATGATGAGGATCTTGTGGTGAGTGCAGGGAATTTCCACGGTCAGCCGCTGGCGCTCACGCTTGACTTCCTTGCGATCGCAATGGCGGAGATCGGCAGCATCAGTGAGCGGCGTATCTACAAATTGATCAGTGGTCAGCGGAATTTGCCGCCGTTCCTTGTCGCGGATCCCGGGTTGAACAGCGGCTTCATGATCCCACAGTACACCGCTGCATCATTGGTGAGCGCGAACAAGCAACGCTGCATGCCCAACAGCGTGGACACGATCGATAGCAGCAATGGACAGGAAGATCACGTGAGCATGGGGGCTGCCGCAGCCGTGAAAACATGGCAGGTGGTGCATGATGTGGAACGCATCCTTTCGATCGAGCTTTTCACCACCGCGCAGGCCTTGGAGTTCCGGCGACCGGCCGAGACCTCCGATGCCTTGGAGTCATTGGTACGTGAGTATCGCCAGCATGTGCCGTTCCTCGAAGTGGATGCGGTGATGCATGATCATATGGAAGCATCGTTGCGATTCATCAAGGACTTTCAGTTGCATTAGATCATCAAGGCATGTGATCTGCCTTCCGATCGAGGATGAAGGTCTATCTGTTACCGGGTGTTGCCTGCGATCGGAGGCTTTACGGCGGAATGGTCCTGGAGGGGCACGAGGTGAAGGTTCTGGAGTGGCCGTGGATCGGTCCGAAGGATTCCTTGAAGGACATCGCTGATAAGTTGAAGGACGAGATAGATCCACAACAGGAACATGTACTGGTTGGAACGAGCATGGGCGGTATGGTGGCGCAGGAACTGGCACTGATCACTTCCCCGAAAAAGGTCGTCCTTATCTCCTCGATGACCGGGCCCCAGGAATGGCCGCCGCTGCTCCGGTTCTCCAAATGGTTCCGCCTGCATTGGTTGATCACTGATCTTACGATGCGCGCCACGTGGCCCATACGGCAATGGTGGAACAAGGGCGATCCGAAGATCACCGAAGTGCTGTTCGCCATGGCGGTGAAGCAGACCGCGCCGCAGATAAGGGCAAGCGTGGCGGCCATCCTCCGGTGGCAGGGTTCCAAATGGAAGGGTCCGATGGTGCGGATACATGGCGATCGTGATACGTTGCTTCCCTTGCGCGCACCTGTGGATCATCTGGTGAAAGGTGGATCGCATGTCATGGTGATCAGCCGTCCCAAGGAGATCGCGGCACTGGTGATGCGCGCGTTGCAGGACTGAACGATCTTTGTGCAGAATGATCATACACACCATTCCTGGTGTCGCCGCCGATCCGCGCATCTTCTCCAAATTACAGATCGATGGACATGACCTTATTCATCACTCACTGCCAGAAGTAAGGGAAGGCGCCACCATCGGTGATCACGCACAGGTCATTGCAGAAAAGATCGATCGCACCGAGCCACATGTTCTGATCGGCATGAGCATGGGCGGAATGATCGCGCAGGAACTGGCTTCGATCACGCACCCCGTTCTTGTCATCATCATCAGTAGTTGGAAAGGTCCGCAGGAAATGCCTGTACCCATAAAGGCCTTGCGCGGTACTCATCCTGAAAGAATGGTGACTCCCAACTTCATCCGCCGCATCAAGCCTTTCCTTTATTGGCAGCTGGGAGCAGGGAATGACGAGGACCGGAGCTTGATCGACACGTTCATCGCTCACACTTCTGTGGATCGTATCAAGCATCAACTTCATGCCAGCTTGAACTGGGATGGCCTTCAAGTGCCGCCACAAAAGATCTTGCACATACATGGAGACAGCGATCACCTGATGCCGATCGAAATGATCAAGGATCCGATCGTGGTGAAAGGAGGAGGCCATATCATGGTGTTCAACAAGGCGGCGGAGATCTCTGCGATCCTGAGCCGTGAATTACAACTCATCGATCATTGAACATCCTTTCCATCGGCCTCCTTCACTTCGCCCTGCTGGAAGACCGGAAGTTCATTGCCGCAATTCATGCAATACAAGGCCTCCTGCAGATGGTTGCGATTTCCGCATGTGGGGCAGGTCCTTTTGAAAGAACGTGACGATCGCTGGTAATATTCGGCACCCACGATACCCGTGGGAATGGCAATGATCGCATAACCCAGGATCATGATCACGGCCGCAAGCATCTGACCCAGGCCCGTACGCGGTGCAATGTCGCCATATCCAACCGTGGTCAAGGTCACTATGGCCCAATAGATGCTCCGCGGAATGCTGGTGAAACCGTTTTCGGGTGATTCCACCACATAAGCCACTGCGCCGAACACCGAAACGATCGCAAGGACGGCCAGCATGAACACGATCAACCGGTGGCGGCTGGCGATGAGAGCCAGTAGCAGCAGTCTTGCTTCCCGAACATATCTGGCCATGTTCAGGATGCGGAATACCCGCGTGATCCGAAGTGCCCGTATCAGCACAAGACCTTGAATGCCCGGTACGAGCAGCGTCAGATACGTGGGAATTATGGCGAGCACGTCAACAATGCCATAGAAGCTGCTGATGTATCTCAAAGGGCGTGGCGAGACCCAGATGCGTACCAGGTATTCCACCGTGAAGAGCAATGTCACTATCCATTCGCCCGCCCATAGCTCATAACCCCATTTCGCATGGATCTGTTCCACGCTGTCCAGCATCACCAAGGCCACCGAAACGAGGATCGCGATCAACAGACCAACATCGAAATCCCTGCCCGGCTTCGTGTCGGACTTGAAGATGATCCGGTAAAGGCGTTCGCGGAAGCTCGACTTCTCCATCATGGCCAATGTACCCATTCGGCGGCTTCATGTCATCAGGTTCATAAGCAACGCCATGGAGCCTTATCAGCATTCATTGATCTGATGCAATTTCGCAGCATGTTCAACAAGGTCGATGACCGAACGATCGCATTGCTGCGCGAAGCCGTTGGTGATGATGGCATACTTGTGTCCGAAGAGGATCGAACGATCTATGGCCATGATGAGACCGAAGATCTCAGGCATCCACCAGAAGTCGTGGTCCGGCCGCTTACCACCGCACAGGTGGCATCCATCGTAAGGATCTGTGCGCAGAAGACCATACCGATCACCCCGATCGGTGGACGTACCGGTCTCAGTGGTGGCGCACTCAGTGTGCACGGTGGCGTCGGTCTCGCGCTGGATCGGATGAACAAGATCATCGGTATCGATGAGAAGAACCTTCAGGTCACTGTGCAGCCCGGGGTCATTACACAGGTGTTGCAGGAAGCCGTTGCGGCAAAAGGTCTCTACTATCCGCCCGATCCGAGCAGCCGCGGAAGTTGCACCATTGGAGGAAATCTGGCCGAGAACGCCGGAGGTCCGCGTGCAGTGAAGTACGGCGTTACTCGTGATTATGTCCTGGATCTGGAGGTGGTGCTGGCCGATGGTTCCATCATTCATACAGGCGCTCGTACCCTGAAGAACAGCACAGGTTACGATCTCACACGGACCGTGGTGGGCAGTGAAGGAACTCTTGGTATCATCACCGAAGCGGTCCTGCGGCTGGTACCGCATCCCAAGGAGAGCCGCTTGATG
>JAEZAU010000174.1 GCA_023430325.1 Bacteroidota bacterium
CGGAATTCACGGTGATGGAATTGTACGTGGCGTACAAGGATTACCAGTGGATGATGGATTTCATTCAAGGTGTATTCACGGAAGTTGCGCGCGCGGCCAACGGCGTTCCATTCGCAACATTCCAGGGAAAGGAGATCTCGTTCCAGGGGCCGTTCAAGCGTATCACAATGACCGGTTCGATCGCTGCGAAGACTGGGAAGGACGTGATGGAAATGGATGAACGCGAATTGGGTGAGTTGTGCCTGCAACACAATATTCCTGTCACCGCTGCAATGGGCAAAGGCAAGTTGATCGATGAGCTGTTCAGTGCACTTGTGCAGCCGGAATTGATCCAACCGACTTTCGTGACGGACTTCCCCACAGAGATGAGCCCGCTCTGCAAAAAGCATCGCGAAGACCCGCGGCTCACCGAACGATTCGAGTTGTTCGTGGCAGGTTTTGAGGTGGCCAACGCGTACAGCGAGTTGAACGATCCGATCGATCAGCGTGAACGATTTGAGGAGCAATTGAAGCTGCAGCAGCGTGGCGATGACGAAGCCATGTTCATCGACCAGGATTTCTTGCGCGCATTGGAATATGGCATGCCACCGACATCGGGGATCGGCATTGGCATGGATCGGTTGGTGATGCTGCTTACCGATAACCCAGCGATCCAGGAAGTGTTGCTGTTTCCGCAGATGCGGCCAGAGAAGTTCGAGTGATCATTTCATGCGCTCTCCGAAGTCCAGTGATCGGTCACGAAAGAAACGCGTGACATCGATGCCATGATAACGCAATGCACCAAGTAGGATCGCCATCGCCAGCGCCTCATCGATATTACCCACCAACGGAAGATTATCCGGCAGTATCTCGAAGACCCCCCAGGTCGGATTGAGCAGGTATATGAATGAAAGAATTCCGAGTATCGAAACGAATGCGGTCTTCATCATGGTTCGTCGTGCATCGTGTGGCAGGGAAAGGTACCATTGTCCAAGCCCGGGGTGGGTGAACGGTGCGCTGCATTGCCAGCGGTATCTTTGCGGCCCAAATGATGAAGCTCCGATCGATCACCCTTTTTGCGCTGCTGCTTGTTCTTCAAGTCCCAGCACAGCGCATGCCCGAAGCAGCTGTCCTGGAAGTCCTCAAGGCTGATGTGAAGCATCTTGCCAGTGCTGAATTGGAAGGCCGCGAGGCAGGTACCGAAGGAGAGAAGAAGGCAGCCGGATACATCGCTGCGGAATTGGCAAAGGCCGGTGCGCTACCGGCCGGTACGGATGGCATGCTTCAGCCGTTCGTCTTCAATGCCCAGCCTGTACGCGGCGAGAAAAATGCCCTGCAGATCGGGCGTAGCAAGTTGAAGATCGATGAGCAGTTCTATCCGCTGGGGGTCTCTGCCAATGGAGTTGCCCGGGGTAAGATCGTGAAGGCCGGTTACGGCATCCATGCACCGGATCTGCAATACGACAACTACAAGGATCTCGATATTGCTGGAAAGATCGTTGCGCTTTCCATCAGCTCACCGGACGGCATTCATCCGCATAGCAAATACCTCGCACATCATGATCTGCGCGCTCGCGCTGAACTCGCAGCTTCGAGGGGTGCGGCGGGTGTCATCTTCTATAATGACGATAAGGCCGCCACAGCACCTGCGCCCCAATTCA
The DNA here is from genome assembly GCA_023430325.1 of Bacteroidota bacterium. Classification (GTDB taxonomy): domain Bacteria; phylum Bacteroidota; class Bacteroidia; order Flavobacteriales_F; family PHOS-HE28; genus PHOS-HE28. Next base: position 1,641 of record JAEZAU010000174.1, read on the forward strand.
GCTCGAAAGGTCAGCCCCTTTCAATACCGGTGGTCTTCCTTGTAGGCGAAGCTGATCAGGAAGCGCTCACCGATGGAGATCCTGCCGTAATTGATGTGGAGATCCTCCGGGAGCAACGTACAGCGTACAATGTGGTGGCGCGGATCGATAATGGTGCCGAAAGAACGGTGGTGATCGGTGCGCATCTCGATCACCTGGGGTGGGGTGACGAGGGGTCGTTGCATCGGGGTGAGAAGGCGATCCATCATGGTGCCGACGACAATGCCAGCGGCGTGGCAGTGATGATCCAACTTGCGCGCGATCTGAAGAACATGGCCGAATTGAAGAGCAACAACTATCTCTTCATCGGATTCAGCGGTGAAGAGAAAGGTCTGTATGGATCGAACTACTGGACGAAAGATCCCACGATACCGATCGATCAACTGAACTACATGATCAATATGGACATGGTGGGACGTCTGGACAGTACCCGTAACATCGGCATCAATGGCGTGGGCACTTCACCCGCATGGGCGGTCATTGACAGTTTGAAGGCCGGGGAGCTTCAGGTGAAGACAACGAAGAGCGGCATCGGTCCCAGCGACCATACCAGTTTTTATCTGCAGAATGTACCTGCCATCCATTATTTCACGGGTACACACGCAGATTATCACAAACCGAGCGATACTGAGGATAAGATCAATTACGACGGCATGCTGCGGGTACGCGCACACATTCTTGAATTGATAGGCAGGTTGAACGATCGCGGCAAGCTTGAGTTCACCAAGACCGATGATGTGAACACGGAAGCAGCACCACGGTTCAAGGTGACTTTGGGCGTGGTACCTGACTACATGTATGATGGCAAGGGCATGCGGATAGATGGCATCACCGAAGGAAAGCCCGCTGCCAACGCGGGGTTGCAGACTGGCGATATCGTTGTACGCATCGGCGACATCGAGGTGCATGACATGATGAGCTATATGAAGGCGCTCAGTGTTTTCGAAAAAGGAAGCTCCACAAAGGTGGCGGTACTTCGTGGCGGGGAAAGGATCGAAAAGGACATCACGTTCTAATGGACAAGAAGATCGCCGTGATCGGAGGCGGCAGCTGGGGCACTGCTCTGGTGAAGTTGCTTTCCTCCAATGCCGATCGGGTCGGCTGGTGGGTCCGTCGTCCCGAGACCATTGCACACATCCGCAAATACGGACACAATCCCGATTACATCAGCGCTGCGCAATTCGATGTGGATCGCCTGGCCATGAGCGATGACATACATGAGGTGGTTAATGATTCCGATGTCCTGGTGATCGCGGTGCCGAGCGCGTTCCTGAAAGCGACCATGGAGCTCCTGGATCCTGCTGAACTGAAGGGCAGGACGTTGTTCAGTGCAGTGAAGGGGATCGTTCCAGAGACCAACCAGATCGTGGGCGAATATCTCTTCCAGCATTGGAGCGTGGAACCGGAGAACTTCGGTGTGATCTGTGGGCCGTGCCATGCGGAAGAGGTGGCCATGGAGCGCCTGAGCTACCTGACCATTGCAAGCCAGAACGCTGGCAATACGAAGTTCATGGGAGCGGCTTTGAACGGACGCTTCATGAAGACTACGCTCAGTGATGACATCTACGGCACCGAATACGCGGCGATCCTGAAGAACGTCATCGCTGTGGCATCAGGGATCAGTGTGGGCCTTGGTTATGGTGATAATTTCAGGGCGGTGCTGGTGAGCCGGGCCATACAGGAGATCGCCCGTTTCGTTGCGGCTGTGCATCCCATCGATCGTGACATCAATGAACCGGCGTACCTGGGAGATCTTCTTGTAACGGCTTATTCAACGTTCAGCCGCAACCGCGAGTTCGGCACCATGATAGGCAAGGGATACAGTGTTCGTGCCGCGCAACTCGAGATGAACATGGTGGCCGAAGGTTATTACGCCGTGAAATGTGTGCATGAGATCAACCGGCAGATGGCGGTCGACATGCCGATAACCGAAGCCACCTACCGCATTCTATATGAAAAGATGGCGCCGATGATGGAAATGCGGTTGTTGAGCGATAAGCTGGCGTGAACTGTCATTCAGGCTCCAGCCCTACAAGAACATTGTGCGTACGGTAAGTGCCTGATGCCGGATCGAAAAGTTCCCGGGCCACGAAGTGGAAAATGCCCTTCACTCCCGTGGCGGCCGCACCGGTGAGCAGTTCCGCATTTGGGAAATGCTCAAGCCGCAGGAATTCGATCGTGCGGCCTGAAACATCCATGATCTGTATGGTCGAGAACTGTCGGTCACGCACGCTGGTGATGGTGCCGTGCACCTTGGCGATAGCCGGTGCGATGATCTCTTCAGGCTCCTCGGCATATTGCACCAGTTTGTTGAACTGATCTGGACATTTCATCGCCATCCGGATGCCTACCAGTTCACCAAGCTTCTCAGCACCCTTCTCCAGATCTGAAAGATCGAGCTTGTGTTTCTTTTTCAGCTCCTTCTCGTACGGTTGTGCCGCGGCGAACATGCAAAGGCCGATCTTCATCATGATGGCGTCATGGTCCAGACCGTCCGGCTTCAATTCTTCAACGCAACTGCAGGTGGAATCAGCCACCTTGTCCAATACTTCATCCTGTGCCATTACGGCCGGAAGTAGAAGGGTCATCAACAGGAGTGCGAGTATTGTTCTCATCGGACACGAAAATACATCTTGCGATGCAATAATTTCACGCCATGTCATTGTTGCGTTTCCATTGGGATTTCTTCGGACCTGACGCCTTAAGGACTGCCGGACATTTCCTTGAACATGTGGACGAGTTCTGTGAGAAGGAGAGCATCGGTCCGAAAAAGCACTGGATCAGGCAGGATGCGGCGAAGTGCACGGCGATATTGGAATGTGATCAGCAGCACTTGCAAATTGTGCGCGATCGATTACGTCCCATACGTGGTGAACGCGTGCTGGATGAATGATCAGGCGGCGAGGATGAAGTCGATCCCTTCTTCCAGCCCGATCGAATTGAAATAGTTCGCGATGCGATCTCCTGTTCCGCGCTGGGAGATGAAAGAGACGATGAATGCTTCTCCTTTCGGTGGAAGATGATCATGTGCGATGAAGCGATAGCAAGGCACTTCGCGATGGCGAACATCGGTAAATGCGTCCACGCGTACGCCTTCCGCTTCGAGAAGTTGGGCACGATCGCGGCAGATGGGGCTCGTTCCGGCTATGATCAACATGCGATCGCCAGGGATCTTCTTCAACCATTTCGCAAGCCATTTCACTTTCGTCCGGTAGAAGCTGTGCACACTGTAATTCGGGTGTGAGCGGCTGAGCCGATCGATGCCATCGTTCCAGATCAAGAGCTCTTCCGGCAGTTTAGCGAACAGTGCGCCAGCGTCCATCCACCGCAACCAGAGCTCATGATCCTCAGGCAACGGATCGGTGGAATAGCTTCCATGCCGATCGATGAGCTCGCGGCGGAACAGGACCGATGGATGTGCCAGCGGAGCATCGATGAACCGTTTTACGAAATGCTCTTCCGGTGAAATGATCCGGTTCTGCCATTCCACGAACCAGTGCATACCACTGCTTTTTTCAACCGTGGATCGGAACATGGTCCGCGTTCCCAGCACGCCGATCTGCGGGTGATCGCGCAAATATTGATTCTGCTTCTCAATCCGGTCCGGCAACGAAATATCGTCGGCATCCATACGCGCGATCAATTCGCCGCTTGCATGGTCCAGGCCGGTATTCAACGCATGAGCGATTCCGATCCTGTCTTCGTGGATGAGCTTGATGCGCGTGTCGATCCTTGCGAACTGTACCGCGATCTTTCCACTTGCGTCGGTCGAAGCATTATCGATCAAGACCAGCTCCCACTCCTTGAAGGTCTGGTCCACGATGCTTTGGATCGCTTCGGCCAGCGTGCGCTCCGCATTTCGGAAAGGAAGGATCACCGATACCATTCGCACAAATGTTGGGAATACGGCAGGATATGCACGCCGATCGGATAGCTTGCGGCACATTCAGACCACATGCAATTCTCAGCGCAACAGATCGCCGGACTGTTGAATGGTACGATCGAAGGTGATCCAGAGGTCACGGTGACAAGGTTGTCGAAGATCGAAGAAGGAGGGGTGGGATCGCTTTCGTTCCTGGCCAATCCGGCCTACACGCCGTACATCTACACCACCCATGCATCGTTGGTGATCGTGGCCAACGATTTCGTGCCCACCGCGCCTGTCTCCGCCACCTTGCTGCGTGTCGAAAGTCCGGAAAAGGCTTTCGCCAAATTGCTCGGTGTGTACAACTCGATCAAGCTTGATAAGAAAGGCATTTCTGATAAAGCAGCGATCAGTGAGAATGCATCGATCGGTGAGGGCTCTTATGTGGGTGCGTTGGCGTTCATCGGTGAGAATGTGCGCATCGGCAGGAACGTGAAGATCTACCCGCAGAGCTACATCGGTGACAATGTGTCGATCGGTGATGATACCACGGTGTTCGCAGGCGTGAAGATCTACTCCGATTGTGTGATCGGAGCGCGTTGCATCATCCATTCCGGTACGGTGATCGGCAGCGATGGGTTCCGTTTCGCCACGGGCCCGGGCGGCGGAGAAAAAGTGCCGCAGATCGGCAATGTGGTCCTGGAAGATGATGTGGAGATCGGTGCGAACTGCGCGATCGATCGGGCCACGCTCGGAAGCACGATCCTGCGTAAAGGAGTGAAGTTCGACAACCTCATCCACATCGCGCATAATGTGGAGATCGGCGAGAACACCTTCATTGCTGCGGCCAACGTGATCGCGGGTTCCACCAAGGTGGGCAGGAATTGCATGTTCAGTGGCCAGGTCGGTATCGTGGGTCACGTGAAGATCGCGGACAACACCATCCTTGCGGCGGGAAGTGGCGTGAGCAAGAGCATCACCAAGCCGGGCGATGCCTACATGGGATCGCCGGCCTTCGAGATCGGCAAGTACCGCAAGGCTTACGTGCTTTTCCGGAATCTGGAGAAGATGGAGGAGCGGATCGCGAAGCTCGAGAAGGAGAAGTGATCAGCGGATCCGCCGCGCCACCTCGTCCCAATTCACCACGTTCCACCAGTTCTCAATGTATTCCGCGCGCTTGTTCTGGTATTTCAGGTAGTACGCGTGTTCCCATACATCCAGCGCCAGCAAAGGCTTTCCTTTGAAGTCGCTCACGTCCATGAGCGGATTGTCCTGGTTCGGCGTGGATCCGATCTCCAGGTCGCCATTGCGTTCCACCAGCCAGACCCAGCCGCTTCCGAATCGATCCATTCCGGCCTTGGTGAACTGCTCCTTGAATTTGTCGAACGATCCGAAGGAGCCACTGATCGCATCGGCAACGATACCTGTAGGGGCACCGCCACCATTCGGCTTCATCATCTGCCAGAACGCATTGTGGTTGTACACGCCACCGCCATTGTTGCGTGCCTTCGCGCTCAACTTGCCGATGGCACTGAAGAATTCCTTCTCATTGGCCGCATCGATCTTCTCCTCTTCAAGCGCTTCCTTCAATTTCGATTCGTACGCGGCGTGATGCTTCGTGTAATGCAGCTCCATCGTTTGCGCATCGATGTGTGGTTCCAGCGCGTTGAATGCATACGGCAGCTCGATGCGTGACATTTCGAGCTTCACGGACTCTGCAACATCAACATCGGGAGTTCCATCCACTGTTGCTGTCGGATCGCTGCACCCATAGGCCTGCAGGATCGTGGGGCCCAGGAAGAACGTCCCGAAAGTGGCCTTCAATGAATTGGACAGGAATCTCTTGCGATCGATCGGCTCCATGATGATTGGATTGAGCCGTGAAGTTAGTGCCTTGTTGAACGCTACGCGAAGCTGATCAGCAATTGGCCTTTTTCCACGGCCTTTCCTTTCTCGGCGTGTATCGTCTTCACTACACCATCACCCGGGCTCTTGATCAGGTTCTCCATCTTCATCGCTTCGAGGATCAGCAGGGGGTCGTTCTTCTTCACGGCATCGCCTGCCTTGGCCATGATGTTCAACACCATGCCAGGCATCGGTGCTTTGATCTCACTCACCTTCTGCATGGCCTTGTCCAGCCCGAGCGTGCGCATCATGCGCTCCTGCTCGTCCTGCAGCTTCACCACATACGTCTTTCCGCCGATCCGCATGCGGACCGTGCGGTTCTCAGTATCATGTTTCAAGACCAGAACGCGATGGCTCTTTCCGTTCCGGACAATGCTGAACATGGAGGGGCCGGTCTTCACCAGATCGACATTCTCATCGCCCGGAAGCGTCCACGGCGCAGAAGCGGATGCCCGTTCCAACACGATCTCCCCATCCTGATCGTTCACGGTGGCGAAAAGTTTTCGGGCCATGGGGCGAAGTTAGGGAGGGTGGAGCAGCGTATTTTCGATCGACAGTGTCTTACGCACGAACATCCAATTGATCGGCCATGAAAAAATTGTACTCCTTGATCTTACTCAGCCCGTTCACGATCACAGTTCATGCGCAGATCGATATTGAGGTTTTCCATGCGGCTTGCGGCGGCAATACAGGATCGGCGTGGGCTGGCCTCGATACGACACAATTCGGAACTCCGCCCTACACATGGCTGTGGTCACCGGGACCGGGCGCAGGACAAGGAACTGACCATGCGACAGGTCTGGCGCCGGGAGACTATACATTGACGGTTACTGATTCTCAGGGAGACATTACCCAGGAGCAATTCACGATACTCGCATTGCCTGGATTGAATGCCGAAGGTGGCGTGATCGATACAGTCATCACCTGCAATGTCGATTGCGCCGGTTCAGTGGGGCTTTTCTATTCCCCGAATGGCATGGGTGGGGTGGGGCCGTATACAGCTACAAGCACCGCCACAGGTGCGAACATCCAGGTCTCTGAAAGTTATCTCTCGGTCAGCAGCCTTTGCGCTGGTGGTCCTTATACAGTGGATGTGAGCGATTCGCAGGGATGCACTTCCACCTATACGATCGAAGAAGTAGTGTTGCTGCAACCTGAATTGTCCTTGCTCGATGTTGAAGTGACCCCAAGCTGCCCGAACGGATCGACAGGATCAATTACCCTCATATTTGATTCTCCTACGAACGTGTACGGTGGGCCATTGGTCTCCGGCAGTGGATCGGATCAGTATCTCTTTACCGATCTACCAGCGGGAACGTATGATGTCGTGTTCATGTCGCCGGATTGGACCTGTTACGATTCAACGAGCATGGAGATCGAAATACCCGTTTCCATGGATGGCTGCGGAACGATCATGGGTACGGTTTATGCCGATCTCAATGGCGATTGTGTGCAGCAGATCGATGAGCCAGGCCTTCCATTACGAACGATCGCGATCACAACCGATCCTTTTGAATATGTCATGACCGACGCAAGTGGTAATTACAGCCGCGATAGGCTTTTCGGCCAGCATGAAATGCAGTTCTTCGATCCTGATTATTCGACGATCTGTCCCGGTTCAATGCCGATCGGTCTTGAATTGACGCAGACAGATCCGATCGTAACGCAGGATATCGCAATGCAATACAATTTGGGTGGACCGGATGCTTATGTACATATGGCTACATCGGCACCTCGGATAGGAGATTCCACCGTCGTATGGATCACTGTGAACAACGACAGTCCATATTCCATTCCGGCATCATCGATCGAACTGACGTTCCCTGACATCTTCACTTTCTCATCTGCCACGATCACTCCGACTTCGATCGGTTCCACGATCGAATGGCCGGTGCCGGAACTCGAGCCGTTCACCGATTGGCAGGTCTCTGTAAGATTCACGGTGCCTTTGGATGTGACG
>JAEZAU010000221.1 GCA_023430325.1 Bacteroidota bacterium
CCTTTGTCGATCGCGGTGGTGCGCTGGCTGGTGGCGTCGCTGCCGGCCTCGGGCTCGCTGAGGCAGAACGCGCCGATGATCTCGCCTTTCGCAAGCGGCACGAGGAATTTCTGTTTCTGTTCCTCGGTACCGAACTGCTCCAGGCCCCAGCAGACGAGGCTGTTGTTCACGCTCATCACCACGCTGGTGCTCGCATCGATCTTGCTGATCTCTTCCATCGCGAGCACGTAGCTGATCGTGTCCATGCCGCCGCCGCCGTACTTGGGATCCACCATCATGCCGAGGAAACCGAGCTCGCCGAGCTGCTTGATCTCTTCCTTCGGAAAACGCTGCTCGCGATCGCGATCGATGACACCTGGCTTCAGTACGTTCTGCGCAAAGTCGCGCGCGGCATCGCGTACGGCGAGCTGTTCCTCTGAAAGTTCAAAATTCAATCCCTGGAGCGTGTCGGTAGCTTGCATGAAGATGTTCGATGACGGCACAAAAGTAGCCGATACCTTCGCCACGTGAAAGGAACCGGAAAGACGGCTTACCGCGTGGTCGGCGTGATGAGCGGAAGTTCGCTCGATGGGATCGATCTGGCCCTGTGCGATCTGCGGATCGAGGATGGGCGCTGGAAATACCGGATCGAAAAAGCGCAGACCATCGCTTACGATGATGATCTGCGATCGAAGCTGATCGCGGTGATGGATGGGACAGCACTGGATCTTGCGCGTCTGGATGTGGAGCTCGGCCGGCGGATCGGCGAGGCCTGCAAGGAATTCCTGACGGGGGAAATGATCGATCTGATCTCTTCACATGGCCACACGATCTTTCACAAGCCTGATGAAGGACTGACCACGCAGATCGGAAGCGGCGCGCAGATCGCGGCTATCACCGGGATCACCACGGTTTGCGATCTGCGAACCATGGATGTTGCGCATGGTGGGCAGGGCGCGCCGCTGGTGCCGCTCGGTGAAAAGTTGCTTTTCCCCGAGAACAAATGCTTCATCAACCTCGGTGGGATCGCGAACATTTCAATCCATACAGACGATCGCGTGGTCGGTCATGACATCGGTCCGTGCAACATGGCGTTGAATTTCCTGGCGGCGGAAGCTGGTGAAAATTTCGATCGTGATGGATGGATCGCAGATTCCGGAACGATCATCCCGGATCTTTTGGAACGGCTGAATTCGTTGTCATTCTACCAGCAGGATCCACCCCGAAGCCTTGGCCGGGAATGGTTCGATGAGCAGATATTGCCATTGATCGGAAATAGCAGATTTTCGGTGGCGGATCGCATGCGCACGGTGGTGGAACATATCACTTCGCAGATAAGCCGGGAACTCGATCGGTATTCTGCTGAGAAAGTGATGATCACCGGTGGTGGCGCACATAACGGCTTCTTGATCCAGCGCCTGGGCGCATTATCGAAAGCTTCGATCGAAGTACCTGAAAGGGATGTGATCGACTTCAAGGAAGCGTTGATCTTCGCTTTGCTTGGCGTGTTGCGGCTTCGTGGTGAAGTGAATGCATTAGCGAGTGTGACGGGTGCCTGGAGGGATTCGGTCGGTGGGGCGGTGTATTTTGTATCTGCCCGATGAGATCACATTATATTCACACGAGATATCGATCCTGTCATGCGATCCATTTGCGTCCTCCTTTTTCTCACGTTGTTCTTCACTTCATCAGCCACTCATATACGCGGAGGTGAGTTCCGATACTCTCATCTTAGCGGTTCGACGTATGAGATCGAATTTCATTTCTACACTTATTTGAATTCCCCGGCGGATAGACCCGAATTGGTGATCGATATGGGGGACGGGACAGTGGATACGGTACCGAGAACGAGCATCGAGGATCTGCCGTTCGGAGCTAATTGTTCCGGTGTTCGTTTCGCGACATATGCCACCGATCATACATTTCCCGGTTTTGGCACCTATACGATAAGTCTGCTGGACCCGAACAGGAATGGAGGCATACTCAATATTCCAAATTCCAATGCTGAAGCGTTCTGTGTTTCAGCGACCCTAGTGGTTTCACCGAATGTAGCAGGAAACAATTCGGTGATCTTCGAGAACAGACAATACGTGATCGAACAGGACGGCTGGGATCTGCTGCATATGCTCGATCCGATCGACATTGATGGTGACAGCCTGTCCTTTGAAGCGGTGGTGCCACAAGGGACTGATTGCTTACCGATCAGCGGATATTCATTCCCAGGTCCGCAGTTCTCCGTGGATCCCATCGATGGACATTGGGAGTTGACAGCCGCGGCAATGGGCGAATACGTGATCGCAGTTACAGCGACCGAATGGCGCAACGGTGAGATGATCGGCCAGGTGACACGAGATATGTCCGTATGTGTCTTCTCGACCGATGTTCAGGAAATAAGTTCTGATCAACTGCTCAGCGTTTCCCCGGCCATTACTGAAGGACCGGTCCGTATCACGTTGCATGGGTCGATCGCCCATGCCTTAACGATCATTGACGCGAGCGGCCGTCTAATACATTCAACTTCGGTCCGGCCCGGTGATCAATGGCTGGATCTTTCCGATCTCAAGGAAGGCATTTATCTCTTGACGATCGAAGATGTGAATGGTGGAAACTTCACGACACGAATCGTGAAACAGTAACAGCATTATCCAATTTCGCGCTATGCGGCGGTATTTACTGCTGTTGGTTCCATTAACGATCGGTCTCTGTCGGGCGCACCCTCCGATCGCTTTGGAAATCGACAGCTCATTCTTGCTGCCGCATCGGCGATCCTCGTGATGCTATTGATCCTGTTCTATCGAAAGAAGAATACCTGATCCGGACCTTTCAACACTCGGGCCATGGATAACCCACTGCTCCGTTCGTGATCGCTACGTTACCCCTCCCCCTACCTTCGGCCTCGGATCCGTGAACATGCATGATGCCTTGCGCCGCTTCGAGGAGCGCGCACCAGAAATAGTTTTCGAGTGGAACGATGCGCCCACCGGCGCGCGCGGCTGGCTGGTGATCAACAGTCTTCGTGGTGGCGCCGCAGGTGGTGGAACGCGCATGCGCAAAGGTCTCGATCGGCGCGAGGTGGAAAGCCTTGCGAAGACGATGGAGGTGAAGTTCAGCGTGGCCGGCCCGCCGATCGGTGGCGCAAAGAGCGGGATCGATTTCGATCCGGCGGATCCTCGGAAAAAGGAAGTACTGGACCGCTGGTACAAGGCGGTGATGCCCATCCTGAAGACCTACTACGGCACCGGCGGAGACATGAACGTGGATGAGCTGCACGATGTGATCCCGATCACCGAGCGCTATGGTCTGCTCCATCCGCAGGAAGGGGTGGTGAACGGGCATTTCGCTGCGAACGAGGAAGGCAAGCTCAAGGCGATCCAGCAATTGCGCGAAGGTGTGAGCAAGATGGTGGATGACATCGCCTATGTTCCCGTTCCCGGGAAATACGCGGTGGCGGACATGGTCACCGGCTGGGGCGTCGCCGAGAGCGTGCGTCATTATTATGCGATCTATGGCGGCACTTTGCGTGGCAAACGCGTGATCGTGCAGGGTTGGGGCAACGTTGCTTCCGCCGCAGCGTATTACCTGAGCCGGGAAGGCGCCCTGATCGCGGGCATCATCGATCGTGCAGGCGGGATCATCGCGACTGATGGACTTGGGGCAGCTGAAGTGCGTGAGCTTTTCGTGAACAAGGACGGTAACCAGCTCCGTTCCGATCGGATGCGGCCTTTCAACGAAGTGAACGAGGAGATCTGGGACATGGGTGCCGATGTTTTCCTGCCTTGTGCGGCAAGCCGGCTGGTCACGCAAAAGCAGTTGGATCGCATGGTGGAAGCCGGCTTGCAGGTGATCTCCAGCGGAGCCAATGTTCCCTTTGCCGATAGCGAGATCTTCTACGGACCGATCGCCGCAGACGCCGATTCAAAAGTGAGCGTGATCCCCGATTTCATCGCGAACTGTGGCATGGCGCGCGTGTTCGCCTATTGCATGCAACCAGAAGTAGAGCTCACCGATCGCGCCATATTCAATGATGTGAGCGAGGTGATCCGCAACGCGATCCAGCGCACGCATGAACGGAACGGATCGCACACACACCTCACACGCACCGCCTTCGACATCGCGCTGGCACAACTGAACCCATAAAATTTTCAGGAGAACACCTCCGTTCCATTTCCAACAAACAACCAGATGCGTCTTCCGCTCTTCACACAGATCCAGGACAATGTGGATGCCGCCCGCCAGGCGCTCTCCGATACCACCGCCACTGCAGCGACCACCGAGCCGGTGATCGAAACGATCTCCATCTGGCAGCTGATCGTTGATGGCGGCTGGTACATCATGGGGCCGTTGGGCATCATGTCACTGATCGCGATCTACATCATCATTGAACGGTCATTGGCCATTCAACGCGCCAACCGGGAAGAGAAGGATTTCATGAACAAGATCCGCGATTACATCCACGAAGGAAAGATCGACAGTGCGCGTAACCTCTGCGCCCGCAGCACCACGCCGATCGCACGCATGCTGGACAAAGGTCTTACGCGGATCGGAAAGCCGATGAAGGATATCGAGGTGAGCATTGAGAATGCCGGCAAACTGGAAGTATACCAGCTGGAAAAAGGACTGTCCGTTCTTGCCACCATAGCGGGTGCAGCACCCATGCTCGGTTTCCTTGGGACCGTTATCGGTATGATCGTCACCTTCCATACCATGAAGATCAGCGGGGCGGGCGTTGAGATCTCCCAGCTCTCGGGCGGTATCATGCAGGCCATGGTCACAACGGTGGCCGGCCTGGTGATCGGCATCGTGGCGTATGTGGCCTACAATACCCTGGTGTCTCGCGTTAACAAGGTGGTACAGAACATGGAAGCACACACCATCACCTTCATGGACGTGCTCGATCAACCTTCGAAATAGTATCACTTGAGCCTGCGCAGCACACATAAGGTCAACGCCGGGTTCAACATGAGTTCCATGACGGATCTTGTGTTCCTGCTGCTGATCTTTTTCGTGATCGTAAGTACGCTGGTGAGCCCGTACGCGTTACCTGTGGACCTGCCCAAAGGCCAGAGCAGCAGCCCGAAAAAACCGGCGGTGGCCGTGAAGATCAATGCGGCACAAGTGATCACTGTGAACAACAAGGTCGTCACCGAGACGGAGATCGAACCCGCCTTGAAGAACGCGATGGAAGGACATCAACAGGAGCCCATCGTACTCAGCGTGGATGGCTCAGTACCCACCGGTCTTATGGTCACCGTACTCGATGTGGCCAAACGCAACAAGTGGAAGATCGCACTGGCATCAAGACCCGAAGGCCGTTAGATGGAATTCCGCAGCCAGCATAAAATAGATGCCAACTTCAGCATGAGTTCCATGACGGACCTCGTGTTCCTGCTGTTGATCTTCTTCGTGATCGTGAGCACACTTGTAAGTCCATACGCCTTGCCGGTGGATCTGCCCAAGAGCGCCAACAAGACGCAGGAGAAACCCAAGGTGGCGGTACGGATCGATGCGGAACAGAATTTCAGTGTGAACAATGTGAAGATCGATCCTTTGGATCTTGAAGGTGTACTGAAGGATGAGATGGCAAAAAAACAGGACGATCGCGCCATTGTGATGCATGTGGACAAGAGCGTGCCCACCGCAGTAACGGTGAGCGTTCTCGATATCGCCAAGCGGAACAAATGGAGGGTCATCCTGGCCACCAAACCGGAATGATCAACGGCACATGATCTGAAAAGCTGAAGAAGTCATGAGCGCACTCACATTGGAACAGGATCGCGATCGCCGCACGGGCATCATCGGCACCATCGTGTTCCATGTTCTCATGATCATCCTGTTCCTCTTCTATGGCTTGAAGCAGCCCGATCCCCTTCCTGAAGAAACAGGCATCGAACTGGCTATGGCGGACTTCGGGACCACCGCCACCGGCAGCGGCGATCAGGAAACGCCGAACCCCGGTCAGCAACAGGCAAGCGCCGCGCCTACTCCTGTTTCACAAGACCAGCCTGAAGAAGTGGTCACTGATGACCAAAGCACGGTAGAGGTCCCGAAGCCGGAAAAACCCAAAAAGCCAAAGCCGGAAACTACTCCGAAACCGAAACCCGAACCAGAGAAGCCGAAAGAACCCACGATCGATAACAAGCTCGCGGAAGCGCTCAACACGTGGGGCAAGGGCGGTGGCGGCGGGAGCCAGGGCACCACCCAACAGACCGGCAACGAAGGCATAGAGACCGGCAAACCGGGCGGCGCGCCAACTTCGATGAGCGGCGATGGCTGGAGCATCAGCCTGGGAGGCCGGGGGCTGGTGAAAGGCCCCAACATCACCGATCGGCCCAACATTGAAAGACGTTCGATCGTAGTGGTGAACATCATGGTTGATCGGTCGGGTAAAGTGATCTCGGTCACCGATAATCTTTCAAAGAGCAATACCACCAGCCAGGTGCTCTTCAACATCGCCAAGAAGGCTGCACGCCAGGCGTCATTCACCGCCAAGCAGGATGGCCCACCGGAGCAACGAGGTGAGATGACGTTCATCTTCGATCCGCAGTAGCAATCGGCGAGGATACTTTTGGCCCATCGAGTTTCAGTCGCAGCCAGGATCTCCATCATCACTTGCGATCGTGACGTACCAGGAGACGCTCGCGTATCTCTACGCACAGCTCCCGATGTTCCAGCGCATCGGCAAGGCAGCATACAAGGCCGATCTCAGCAATACACATGCGCTCATGGAGATCTTGGGTCATCCTGAGAGAGACATGAAGTGCGTTCACGTCGCAGGTACCAATGGTAAAGGCAGCACCAGCCACATGATCGCAAGCGTGCTGCAGGAGGCCGGATACAAGGTCGGTCTGCACACATCGCCGCATTTGAAGGACATGCGCGAACGCTTCCGGGTCAACGGTGAAATGATCCCTGAGAAGGACGTGGTCGACTTCGTAGAGGAGTTTCGTGATCGTTTCGAACCAGTGAAAGCATCCTTCTTCGAATGGGGCGTTGCACTTGCCTTGCACTGGTTCCGGCAGGAAAAGGTGGATATCGCCGTGATGGAAACGGGAATGGGCGGTCGGTTGGACAGCACCAACGTGATCACACCGGAAGTCAGCGTCATCACCAACATCGGCTGGGACCACATGGACTTCCTGGGAGATGCGCTCGAGAAGATCGCGGCGGAAAAAGCGGGGATCATCAAGAAAGGAATTCCCGTAGTGATCGGCGAAGAACAAGGGACCGTGGCAAAGGTCTTCGAACAGAAAGCCGCGGAAATGAACGCCGCGATCGAATTCGTTGATCATACCCTTCCCCCGCCCTACAGGCTTGGGCTCCAGGGGGAACATCAGGAAAAGAACGCACGCACCGCATTGGCGGCCATTGCAGCGCTTAGGAAAAATGGCTGGAAGATCGCCGATGCAGACATCGAAAATGGCTTAAGGAACGTGGTGAAGAACACCGGGATCATGGGTCGTTGGCAGAAACTATCGGATCGGCCATTGACGATGGCCGATGTGGCTCATAATGTGGATGGCATTCGTGTGGTAAAGGACCTGATCGGAAGGCAGCAATATGAAAAGCTGCATATAGTTCTTGGCATGGTGAACGACAAGGACTTGCGGCGCGTGTTGGCGGAACTTCCTACCAACGCGACCTATTATTTCTGCAAGGCCGACATTCCCCGTGGTCTCGATGCCGATCTTCTCCGCACCCAAGCGGACGAGGCGGGCCTGCAGGGATCGGCCTACCGAACGGTGCGGGAAGCATATGATACAGCGCGGCTAAAGGCGGGAGAGGGTGACCTGATACTGGTGACCGGAAGTGTTTTTGTGGTGGCCGAAGTGCTGTGATCGGTTTACCGCTATATTTGCGGCCCATTTGGGAGCATAGCTCAGCTGGTTCAGAGCATCTGCCTTACAAGCAGAGGGTCCTTGGTTCGAATCCGAGTGCTCCCACAAGATCCCGCCACCGGCGGGATCTTCCGTCTTGGGATGTTAGCTCAGCTGGTTTAGAGCGTACGCTTCACACGCGTAAGGTCACTGGTTCGAATCCAGTACGTCCCACTGAAGCCTGGCAGTTCGCCGGGCCTTTTTGTTCGAGGCAACAGCAAGGCCGAACTGGTCCATTGCCTCCCACTTTTGGCGGGATCCTTGGTCCGATCCAAATGCCACTATTTAGCATGCATGAACGAACGATTTTCTTTCCTTTAGATCTTCATGCATGCCTTCCTGATCACGGCGTATCAAGATCCCGAAGGTCTTGCCGGGCTGGTGGATGATCTCGGCCCGGCCGCGCTGGTCTTCATTCACTATGATAGAAAGGCGCGGCTTTCTTCAACCGACGAGGCCAGGTTGCGCCGATCGCCAACGGTGGTACACTTCTCTCGCCGTTACAAAGTGAACTGGGGAGGTCACACACATCTGAAAGCCATCCTCCATCTGATCCGGACGGCTTTGGAGGAGCGTTCGGTGCAACGCCTTCACCTGATCACCGGCAGCGATCGCCCGATCGTGCCACCAGCAAAATTCAAAGCGTTCTTCGAACAGCGGCCTGCTTCGGAGTTCATCCAATATTTTCCACTTCCCACACCTTACTGGAAAGGTGGCGGCATAGATCGGCTGACGTTATACCATCCGTTGGATCTGTTCAATGCAAAGGATCCGATCCAGAAGAAGCTGCTCGATCTCACGATCCACATCCAACGGCGCCTGGGCATCAGCCGATCGATGAACGGTATGCCAACGCTCTTCGGAGGCTCTACGTATTGGAGCCTTACACGCGAATGTCTTTCATACGTGATGCATCGATGCGATGAAAGGCCCGAGTTCCTGCACCGTCTGCGCTTCACCCATGTTCCCGAGGAGATCTTCTTTCAAAGCCTGATCATGGACTCTCCGTTCGCTGACAATGTGGTGAATGATAACCTTCGTTACGTGGATTGGAACAAGCGGAACGGAAGTACACCCGCCATCCTGGACCTTACCGATCTTGATCGCATACTGGCAAGCGGAAAGCTCTTCGCTCGAAAGCTCCAAGGACCGATCTCCAAGGGATTGTTGAACGCGTTGCGCGGAACAAAGGACCTGACTTGAAGCACCCGGCCAGCTTGATCACAACGAGGACCTCAATGTGGATGGAGCGGAAGGAACCTTATCTGTTCCTAAGCCTGGTGATCATCCATCTCTTGGTGCTTTTCCGGTATGAATGGTACCCGACCCTTGATGGGCCGGCACATCTCTACAATGCCATTCTCATCAAGCAGTTGGTGCTTGGCAATGACTTTCTCGCGCGTTACCTGGAATTCTCATCCTTCCCCGAGCCCAATTGGAGCGGGCACGCGATCATGGCATTTCTGTCACTCTTTCTTCCCGCCAACTGGGTGGAAAAAGGTCTTGTGCTGATCGTCTTCACCACGACAGCTTATGGTTTCAGGGCCCTGGTGAACGCCCATTCCGCTCGAAACTCGATCGCTGCACTATTGATCTTCCCATTCCTCTGCACGTTCACCCTGAGGATCGGATTCTTCAATTTCTCCCTGTCCATCGGGATTTTGCTTTGGTTGCTGGCATGGTATACGAGGAACAGGAATTCAATCTCGGACCGATCGAACATTCTACTCTTCCTCTTTTTCGGCCTGTTGTATTTCAGCCATGCACTTACCGCTGTTGTCGGTATCGGGGTCATCTGGTCATGGAAAGCACAGGGAATTGTTGGTACACGCACATTCGACCGGTACACCATCAAGCAGCACGCTGCACCGTTGATCGCATCGCTGCCATGGCTCGCATTGATCGTCCTTTTCATTTACCGCACACACGGCCGATCGGAAACGATGGTGCTCTCCGCGGATCGTTTATTGGAGATAGCTGGTGATGGCGTTCCCTTCACCATCCATTATGGCCAGGCCATGATGTGGGCGGCCAGAGCGATCGGCGCGACTTTAGTGATCCTTGCGATCATCATTCTGGTGTACCGATTGCGAAGTGATCGCACGATCCATCGGTCGGACACCTGGCTCTTGATCGCGCTGGTATCCTTAGCTGCCTATTGGTGGCTGCCTGATTCGACCGCCACAGGTGGTACCATCAGCGTACGCTATCTTCTCTTCTTCTATCTCTTCCTGGCGATCTGGACCGCTGTGCAACGCTGGCCAGCGGTAGCAAACTTGTTCCTGTTGCCTTATCTGTTGGCGGATCTTTTCCTGGTCAGGGTGGATCATTCATTCACCGCAGAGTTGAGCGATGATGTACAGGCGTTACGGTCGGTGATCGGGTACGTGGAGCCGAATTCCGTCGCGCTGCCGATCATCCATTCGCAGAACTGGTTCCACGGAAACTTCTCCACTTATCTGGGAACTGGAGAAGGAGTTCTGATGCTCGACAATTACGAGGCGATGGCCGCGCACTTCC
>JAEZAU010000197.1 GCA_023430325.1 Bacteroidota bacterium
TGGAATGCTCTTCCTCCATTCCGATACTTTCCAGATAACGCAGAGTGGAGGGCATCTTCCAACGGAGGAAATGCTGCCGGCTCCTGGTCACTCTCTTTGAAGCGATCTTTTCGAGCTGTTCCTTTTCGATCTTGATCAGCTCTTCACGTTCACTGCTCTCGTAGGATGGATGCAGGCCGATATGATCTCCTGATGCCAGCGATCGGATCGCCTTGGAAAGCACAGGATGACCTATGTCCGCAGCGTGATCGAACCGCCCACCGCCCTTCACCAGAAAGAACAGGATCATACCATCCAGCTTGGGATCGATCAGCCGATCATAGATGTCGAATGGATCCTTTGTTCTTCCGCGGATCACACCGAACCTATCGGCAGCTGCCGAAACGTTGCCTTTCACAAGATCGCGGAATATCGCTCCACCCTGACGGAGCATTGGTCTTCCAAGATATTTTAGACCGTTATCGACATCGATCGTGACACGATGCGAATACTTCCGCAATGAAGAAGGCAGGGATGGATATTTCGCCCTGATCTTGTTGGCCAGCCGCAGGGCCCACAGATCAACCACAGGCCGGTCGCTCATTCCGTGCCGGACCACAAAATGTGCCTCGGCCGCGAAGCGATCATGATGGTCGCGCTGTGTTGCGGTGTATTCCTCGATCCGGCTCAGCAGGTAGAATGCCGCTGCGAAGGGATCGTGATCTTCATTCACCGGAAAGATCACCGGAACACCATCCATCATAGCGGAAGGCGGTTCAAGCGGCCGGTTGTCGTTCTCGCTCAACCATCCGCAACTGCCGATATTGAGAGCCTCTTCGACCGATGAGTTCCCATACCAGAGTTTGGGAGCTGCACTATTGATGAATTCCTCGCGCCCTTCCGCGATGGCGATCTCAAATCCGAGCATCCGGCCCAATACATGCTGAACGATGTACCGCGCACGTGGTGTTGGATGTTCAATGCCGATCAGCAGCATGCAATACGGATAAGGCGGATCGGGAAGGGCGGCGAGCAGGGAACGATCTTCTGATCACATCACGCAGCCACCAGGTGAACTTGAACTCAACGATCTTGCGGGCCCGATCATTGCGAATATCACGCTCTATTATGGGATGCGCATTCTCGATATCGATCACCACGAACTTCGATCCATCGATCGTACCTTCATTCAACATGGAGCCGGCACGCAGCTCAGGTTCCAACCGATCGATGGAGTTGACGTAGCCGGGCTTCTTCGCATAAAGCTCGTAGGATCGGGAAGATCCATCTTCGAGATGCTTGATCAGCCTGTTCTCCATGCGCCGGTATTTCACACGAAGCAACTCTTCAACATGGTGCAGGTAGGTGAATGCCGGGCCGAGATCCATATCCAACACGACCAGCTTGAAGCGATACTTCTTCAGCAGGTGAAAAGCCGATCGGGGACCAAAGCTGCTCTTCTCCTCACACTGCATGAACTCTTGTTGCAATGCCCCTGCCACTGCGAAGGAATGAAGAGGGTTGAGTGTTCTCTGGAAAGAAGGATGTTCAAGCGCCGCCTGGCCGAGTACGCCGGAAATGGTCTCCGATCGCAGCCTGTCATACGGTTCACCATCCTTAAGGTCCCAGTTGAAGGTCATCACGACCAGGGTTCCATCGTTGCCGAGTTGATCAAGGAAGGTGTCCAATAACATCCTTGGGACCGACCGGATCTTTTGTTTCCTGGTATTCCAGGCGATGCGCGTGAGATCGGCAACGAGCATGATCCTGTCTCCGGGAAGGATCCCGATGCGTTGGGGCCACGATGCCAGGTCGGGCATCAGCTCAGTTTGCGGAAATTATACCATTCCATGCGGTAGCCGAACGACTCAGCGAAAGGTACCGAGCTCGGATGTTCCACCACCACCTGCGTTTCGATGTTGGTGATCCCTTTTTCATGGAACCATTCGTGCAACTTCACCGCCATTCCTCTGGCCACGCCGCTCATGCGATCGTTAGGGCCAACATACAGATGGGTCCAATGCCCGATGCGCTCGCCGCCAAGGTATTCGGGCGCAAGCTTGATGGAACCGCAGGTGAAGCCCACGACCTTGTTCGTTCTTTCAGCGATCACCAGGCGTGTGAACCTCTCAAGGCCATGCCTTATCCCGTTCAACCAGAGGCGTGCGCCGCCTTCGGGCAGTTCCATTAACATGCCATGCCGGTGCATCACCTCATGAAGATCCTCGAACATGGGTATGATCGCCTCGAGACGAGGATCGTCGGCCTTTTCGAGGACAGTGATCTTCACCTCCTCCATATCAAAGGAATAGTGACTTCACGCCTTTCACCGTGGTGGCACCGGGTCTTTCGAGCGCTTTTTCGAGATCCACCTGCCGGCCGCTGGCCTGTTCCAGATCGGCGATCAGGTCCACGAAGCTCAAGGAATCCAGCAATCCGGATCGAACGAGATCGAGGTCGGCCGTGACCTCACGATCCTGCATACCCAGCCGCTGGAGACGTTTTGCGATCCGTTGCATGATCAACTCATCGATCTTCTCCGATCCCATTTCCATTTGCCTATCACGCAAAAGTGCGAAATGTTGCCGATCAAAGCCGTGAAGCAAGTGCTCTGCGATCCAGCTTGCCGTGAGCGTTATAGGGGAACTGCTCAATGCGGACGATGCGATCTGGGATCATGTAGGCCGGAAGTTCCCGCTGCAACAACGCGAACAGCTCCACTTCATCTGCCTGATCTTCCATGAAGGTCACCAGCCGCTTGAGGCCATTCTGCTCCACCGCGATGGTACATGAGATGGAACCTGTTCCGTGGTGGATGACGGCGTCGATCTCCTGAGGTTCCACGCGGTGCCCCTGGATCTTCACCTGATCATCGATGCGGCCAAGGAAGTGGATGAGGCCATTTTCATCCATACGCACGCGATCGCCGGTCTTGTATGCATTCATTCCATCAATGGAAAAGAACGCTTTGCCTGTTGCGATCGGATCTTTGAGATAGCTCGAATTCACTTGCGGGCCTGCCACGATCAATTCCCCTTCACCAGTGAAAGTCATGGCTCCATTCTCATCTTGAATATAGGCTTTATGGCCCGGAAAAACCCGTCCGATCGGAATGCTCCTGTCAGGAACATCCACCTCGTGCGCTGTTATGGCGACCGTGGCTTCGGTAGGGCCGTAAAGGTTGATGACCCTTGTACCCGGAGCCGCGCTTTTCCATGGATCGATCTGTTGAACGGAGAGCGCTTCACCGCAGAAGAAAGAGAGCCTCACGGACGGAAATGTTAAAGGCCGTAATGCACGCATGCGCTGCATGAGATCCACCACCGACGGTACGGAGAACCAGATCGTGATCTCCTCCTGTCGCGTGAATTTGGGCCAGAGCAACGGATCATCCGGCGGAACACAAAGACATGCACCACTTGCCCAACACATGAACAGATCGTGAACACTCAGATCGAAGGTGAGTGCGAACAACTGCGTGCAGCGATCGATCGGCCTCAGATCGAAAGCCTGAAGCTGATGTTGAAGATAGGCGGCCAGTTGGGCCCGGCCTACGGGAACTCCTTTCGGCCCGCCTGTGCTGCCCGATGTGAACATGACGTATGCCTCCATAGCCTCATGAGCCACCATCTCGATCGGCCTGCTCTCTCCTGGATCTGAACACCAAAGGATCTTGATACCCTGGACGATCTCCCGATCCCCATCAGGCACGATCCCATGCCCGACTTCCGCCAGATCGAGCATGCGCTGCCATCTTTCCTGAGGATGTTCCGGATGCAATGGCACGTAGGATCGGCCGCTGATCAAGGTGCCGAGTATTGCGGCATACGTATCCTGTGTCTTCCTCGCGAAAATGGCGACCCGGCCGTGCTCAGCAACATGATCATGACACCACAGGGCATATTGCATTGCACGATCCCATAACTGCGCATACGTCCATTGGGATCCGCCGATCTTCAATGCAGTTCTTTCCGCATGTTGATCAACGGAGCGTTGAACGAGCGCAACTGGATCGAAAAGGTGCATCACGAACCGGGCAGATCGCCTTCAGCACAAAGCAACGCATCGGCCATGTACTTCTGTGCCCAATTGGGGAACGCGAATTTTTCGTAGCGGCCCCACAACGGAAAAGATCCGGTCACCGCGCCATGGCCATCTTCGGGGCCTGACAGTGAAAGATCCTGCACGGCCTTCAGCCATTGGACCATTCGCTCAAGACCCTGCCTGTATCGATCTTCACCGGTTACCGCAAAGAGCCGCGCCCAACAGATCGCAAGCTGCGCATTACCCGTTGTCAGGGGATGTTCGCTTCCATTCCACTTATTATCGTATCGGCCTTCAAGAGCTCCCGTCTCCAGAAATATATCAAGCAGCGGATCGGCTGCTTTGCGTGCGGCATCCAGAAGCTCGGGCATCTTTGTGTGCAGATGACTTTCGAGCAGGCCATCGATCGTATAAGCGATGGTATGCGTGATCGGCCGATCGTTGTGCCTTATCGTATTGTCCGCGTTCATGAACCAGCCATTGGTTTGTTGATGCGTCAATATCCGTTCAAGGTTCTTCAATGCAGAAGCCCGGTAGCCATCGTTGCCGGTGATCTTTGCCAGATGGAGCAATGGCGCGCTCACATAGGAATCGTAGACACGTTCCTGCTGCATGAAATTGTGCTTCTTCCATGATCCATCAGGTTCCTGTACCTGAACGATCCTATCGGCGGCGCGTATCGCAGCATCCTTGGATCGTGGATCGTTCGTAAGATCGGACACGGCGATCATACCACGGATCACCTGCGCTGTATTGAAGACGATGGTAGGCCGTTGCTGATCCACCCTTCCGCCCTGCCAGCCACCATCAGCACGCTGGATCTTGATCAGCCATTCCGCAGCACGAAGCGCCCGTTCCTGAAGATCGGGACGGGAAAGCCGCTTTGCCAGCTTCAATAATGTTGGAATGATGTAGCCGGTGGTCTCCGGATAGGATGCACTCCAGCCGTAGATCAGATGATAGCTGCCGAGCCCGCCATCGATGCTGTTATCCTGTGCGCAGCAGAAATGGCCCGCAACGCGCTGCAATGCGAGTAAGTGATCGGTCGCGGAATTCTTCAGTGGCCGGGAATGAGCAAGGATCAGCTGCCGTATTCGCGGATCGATCGTTCCACGGAGAAAATGATCGGCATATTGGACCAGTGATCGGATCACGCTCTTCAGGCTAGCAACGCAGAACAGATCTTCTCAGCGGCATGTCCATCACCGAAGATCCCTTCCTTCGGAGTTTCGTTCCGATCAATGAGTTCGTTGACCGCATTTACGATGCGACCGGGATCAGCTCCGGCGAGAATTGCCATTCCTTCTTCAGCAAGTTCCACCCATTCGGTCTCTTCACGCAGTATGACACATGGCCGGCCGAAGAAATAGGCCTCCTTTTGCACGCCACCGGAATCCGTGAGCACCAGGCGTGCATGTTTTTCAAGCATCGTCATGTCCAGGAAGCCGGCAGGCGGAACGAATTTGAGATCCGGTGAATTCGCGATGAGTGATAACGCCGGGTCGTTCTCCATCCTTGCCCGCGTACGCGGATGAAGCGGCAACACCACAGGCAGTTCATGCTCTTGAGCAACTTTCTCCAATGCTTGAAGCAGAGCTGCCAGCTGGGCGGGGTCATCGGTATTGGCCGGTCGATGGATCGTTGCCAGCAGGAAATCGTTCTTTTTCAGGCCGAGCTCATCGATCACGCGTGAGCGTTGTTCGGCGACTGACGCAAAATGCAGTGTATTGTCGAACATCACATCACCTGACAGCACGACATGCGGCCGATCGATGGTCGCTTGTCCCTCGGCCTTCCACACGAAACCTTCCCGCTCCAGATTTCGGATCGCCGTACGCGTGGGACAGAACAGCCATGTGCTGGAGTGATCGCTCACGATGCGATTGATCTCCTCGGGCATCTTCTTGTTGAAGGATCGAAGGCCCGCCTCCACATGGGCCACCGGAACATGCAGTTTGCTTGCGGCTATGGCGCCGGCCAGGGTACTGTTGGTGTCTCCGTAGATCAAGACCGCATCGGGCTTTCGCTCCATGATGGCATCTTCGATCCCGGAAAGCATCGCCGCTGTCTGTGCACCGTGGCTACCTGAGCCCACGTTGAGCTGGATGTCCGCAGCCGGAATGCCCATTTCATCGAAGAAGACCTTCGACATGGGATCATCGTAATGCTGGCCCGTATGCAGCAAAGTCTCTTCGATCCGGCCTTTGAACGGCGCTGCGATGGCGCGTGCCAGTGCAGCCGCCTTTATGATCTGGGGCCGTGCCCCCACTATGGTCAATAGCCGCAGGGGCCTGGTCATGCAGTTGGATGGAAGCTAGAGCATTCCGTTGTCGGCGAAGCTATAATATCCGCTGCCAGCAACGATCAAATGGTCATGTACGCCGATATCCAGCAACCTTCCACCTTCGGTGAGCTTTCGTGTAAGCTTGATATCCTCCTCACTGGGACGTAACTGGCCGCTGGGATGATTGTGAGCCAGGATGATGGATGATGCACGTTTATCCAAAGCCAGCTTGAATATCAACTTCGGATCGGCGACCGTACCATGCATGCCTCCGCGGCTAACACAGCCGATCTCTATCAGGCGGTTCCCCCGATCGAGCATGACCAGCCAGAACTCCTCGTGTTGCAGATCGCAAAGCACGGCACGCACCTGTTCATAGGCGGAAGCACTTGAAGTGATGGATGCACGTTCGGCAGGCTCGGCCATGCGGCGGCGGCGGCCAAGTTCCAGCGCTGCGATGATGCTTACCGCCTTGGTCTTGCCCATGCCGTGGAAACGGGAAAGCTCCTCTACTCCCAACCTTCCAAGGCGGAACAGATCGTTACCCACGCTGCCCATGATGATCTTGCCAAGATCCAGTGCACTTTCGTTCCTGTTCCCCGATCGGATAAGGATCGCGAGCAATTCAGCATCTGAAAGGGACTGTGCTCCTTTGAGCATCAATTTCTCGCGCGGCCGATCATCCTCGGCCCATTCACGGATCGTGAGCCTTTCAAGTTCCTTCCCTCCTATCTCCATCACCACTTCCAAAAAGAAAGGTCCCCCGATCGGGAGACCTTGAATTTGCACTTCTGACTTTTTACTTCAGCGTATTGATGTGACGCTGGATCGAACTCTTCAGGTTGGAGGCCTTGTTCTTATGGATGATGTTGCGCTTGGCCAGCTTGTCCAACATGGCATTCACTTCAGGTACCAGCTTATCAGCCTCCTTCTTATCGGTGATGGTACGCAATTGACGCACCGCGTTACGGGTGGTCTTGTGCTGATAACGGTTGCGCTCATTACGGGTCTCGGTCTGGCGGATCCGCTTGAGGGCTGACTTGTGATTGGCCATTTCTACTGTTCCTTTTCCCGAAAGGGAGTGCAAATATAGGAGTCTTTTCCATACCCCGATCGGTGATGACAAAAAGACCGGCCTCACGACCGGTCCCTTTACATCTTCAAAGTGATACTAGTATGCGTTGGGGTCATTGCCGAACATGTTGGTAACGGTCTTCATCACGATCTGCAGATCGAGCCAGAATGACCAGTTCTCCAAGTACCAGACGTCAAGCTCAACGCGGCGCTCCATCAATTCAGGGGTACGTGTCTCGCCTCGCAGACCGTTGACCTGGGCCCAGCCGGTGATGCCAGGCCGCACAAAATGGCGTACCATGTATTTGTCTATGATATCGCGGTACTGATCATTGAGGCGCAGCGGATGCGGACGCGGACCCACAATGCTCATGTGGCCGAACAGCACATTGATGAACTGCGGCATCTCATCCAGGTTGCTCTTGCGCAGGAAACGGCCCACCGTTGTGACCCGCGGATCGTTCTTGGTAGCCTGCTTGGAATCGGCCTCATCATTCATACGCATGCTGCGGAACTTCCAGCAGGCGAACTCTTTGTTGTCCCTGCCCAGGCGCATTTGTTTGAAGAACACAGGCCCCCGGCTGCTGAGCTTCACCAGTATGGCCAGGATCGGGAACAGCCATGTGAAGATGAAGAGGATGACCCCCAACGAGAAGACAATATCAAATGCACGCTTGATGTAACGGTTGCTGGCGATATCCAGAGGCTCATGCCGAAGCTTGCTCACAGGAACTGCCCCATGGAATTCAAGGTCCGATGTCTTCACCACCGGAATGAAGCTATCGGCGCTGGGTATCACGCGGAAACGGATCGTATTGCGCTCACAGAACTCCATCAGTTCTGTGATATCAGCCTTACGGGTGCCGGGCAGGGCGCAATAGACGATATCGATCTTGTTCTGAAGCGCGAAGGACTTGGCAGCCTCTACGTCACCGATATGCCGGCGGCTCAAGGACCCGTTTATCGGTGAATCATTGAAGACTCCACGGAAACGATAGCCACGCACGGTGCGATCTTCGCAATATTGGAAGATCTCCTCTGCCGCAGGACCATCACCGACTATGATGAGGTCCTTTACCGTTGTAAGATGCTCGAGTGCCAAAACCTTCGTAAGACCGGTTTGAACTTGCTGAAGTGAAAGGCGGCCATTACGCAACAACGTCGCGAAGTCCGTACCCAGCTCGGTGCCTACCGAAATTCGTTCTCCTATGCCTGCAACGGGTGTGGATAATGTCTTCTCCATGATATCGTCGTTAACTACACGCATTTCCTATCGCCGGTCAAAAATAGGTGATGGTCGGCTGAAATGTCAATTCGTCGTCAAAATTTCATTACTCGTCGAAAGACACTGGCTCAAACCTCCCTGGATCTCGTGAGCACGGCTTTCGAGAACAGTGCCAAAAAAAGGGTGTTGGTCACCAGATAACGTTTCCATAAGCGCCGTGGCTCCAAAGCGAGCCGATAGAACCATTCCAAGGAAAGGTCGCGCATCCATTTGGGGGCACGTGTGTCCACACCTGCATATAGAAGGAATGCCCCACCCAGGCCGAGCATGACCGCAGGTACCCGCCCCTTCATTGCGGCCATCCAACGTTCCTGCTTCGGGCAGCCGAGTGAGACCATTACGATATGGGCTCCGCTACGGACTAATCGATCGGCTTCAGCAGACAGGTCCATCTTTTCAAGCGGCCCGAACGGCGGGGACCATGTTCCAGCGATCTTCAGGCTTGGGAATTCCCTGGCAGCACGATCGGTGATCTTTTTCAGCACATCCTCCTTCCCACCATAGAAGAATACGCCCAACCCTTCCTTCTCAGCCCTGGCTAGCAACGCCGGAAGCAGATCGTTACCGGCCACGCGTTCCTGCCCTACACGATGGAAATAGTTCAATGCCTTCAAAACGGGCATGCCATCGGCAGTTGCCAGATCGGCCCCGTCCACCACTTGGGCGAACGCCGGATCGCGGCATTCAACGGTCATGTGGGCGTTCACACAGCATACATAGCTTGAAGTATGTGTGCGGCCCAACCGGGCAATGGTATCGAGATGCTGCTGGAACGTACCCACGCTGATATGGGTGGTGAGCACTTTCTTCTTTAGAAGCCTCATCATACAGACACCGGCAGGGCTCTTTGGCGGACATCCTTCAGCTTGTGCGCACGGATGTGTTCACTTTCTGAATCATACCAGTGCACCATTTCCTTCACGCCTTGCTCCATGGAATATGGTGCTTCGCCAAGAGCTTCGATCGTACGGTCCATCGGTGTGATGTAATCGCTGGTCATGCTACGAAAGCGGCCGCTGGTGATAGGGAACGGGATCTTCATGGCTTTCAGGATATCGCCGCCCAGAGCGATAAGTTTGATAAGGCCAGTGGGAATGTACCGGACCGGCCTGCCGACCAATTCCCTGGAAACCGCTTCCACCCAGATCTTCAGATCGAAGGGCCGGTCGCCTACATAGAACACCTTCCGATCCACCACCTCGCTGGGCGCTTTCAACATCCGATCGATCTGCCAGACCACATTGCCCACGTAGCCGTACGAACGGATCACTTTCCGCCGGCCGGGATGGAAATACATGCCTTTGCGCATCACCTTGAACATGACATCGCGGTAGCGCAATGACCATGGCCCCCAGATCGTGGTGGGGCGGATGATCGTCCATTTGCAGTTCAAACCGGCTTCGCGGGT
Organism: Bacteroidota bacterium; assembly: GCA_023430325.1. Classification (GTDB taxonomy): domain Bacteria; phylum Bacteroidota; class Bacteroidia; order Flavobacteriales_F; family PHOS-HE28; genus PHOS-HE28. The sequence continues at coordinate 10,075 of JAEZAU010000197.1, forward strand.
GATCATCTCTGTGCGACGTTTTGATTCGCCGTACACCGTAAATGGCTTGAAATCAAGATCATCCTTCGGCTGATGACCGGCCTCGCAGACGAACTGTGTGCTGGTTACGATGATGTGTTCTACGCGCGGGAATTCCTTCACCACTTCAAGCAGCAGGCGTGTGCCTTCATGATTCTGCCTGTAGGCATCCACATCCACCTTCTCCTCGGTATCTGTGCGGGCGGCGAGATGGACCACGTGCGTGGGGTCGAACTCCCGAAAAGCTTTACGCACGGCAGGCTGGTCCATGAGGTCCACCTCCTTCCACCACTTGTTCTGCGATGGATCGAGCGGCGGATTCCAATCGATGTTGAGCAACGGAATGTCCTGCTTGATATAGAAGGCCATCAGATTCGTTCCGATGAAACCCGATCCGCCTGTGACCAACAACCTCATGTTTCTTCGAATACTGATGCAAGTTCCTTCTCCATGGACCGGTGGAAGACCTCGATCGTGAACTTTTCCTCGAATATCCGCCTTCCCTCCGCGCCCATGCGGCGGCGAAGATCGGCATCATCGGCCAGCAAGCGCAACCGATCGGCCACGGCCTGCGCATCCTTAACTGGAACAAGAAAGCCGTTCCTTCCATCTTCCACCACGGAAGGAATGCCCCGCCAAAGCGTGGAGACCACCGGTTTTGCGAACTGCATCGCTTCCACAAGCACAAGCCCGAAGCTTTCCGCCTCGAAGTAGCTCGGAAAGCAGAAAACGTCACACGCGGCGAAGTAGCTGAACTTCTCCTGATCGCGCTTCACGCCCAGGATCTCCACATTTTCCTGTAGATCATTCTTCCGGATGAATTCCAGGCATTGCTGCTCAAATCCTGCATCGCCCCACTTTCCCATGAGCTGAAGGCGCATGTGCGACCCTGATCGCACGGCTGCGTTGAATGCTTCAAGCAGCACACGAACACCTTTGCTGGGGATCAATACGCCGGTGAATAGTACCACGATCGGATCGCCAGGAGCAGCATTCCGTTCAGGCACTTTGCCCCGCATATCGTCAATGCCGTTCGGCACCACCACGCTCCTCTTCGCCCCCAACACATGGCCATCATCAGGGTTCTGTGGGGCCGTGCGGATCGCCAGGGAGGTTTTCCTGTAGGCAAGGTCGTAGAACGGCCGCAAGAACGAAGGCAGGTCCGATCGAAAAGAGCTCACGCCGCCTGCGTGGAAATGAAAGATCGTATGCTTGAACAGCCAGCGCGTGCTACATAGAAGAACGATATCGCGAAGCACCGGCACCTTGTTGGGACCGCTTGGAGGATAGTACATGGCATTGGCACCTGAACGAAAACGCGCGATCCATATCTCCACGATGGTGGTAAAGAGGATCAGGATCTTGCGGAAGGCGAATTTTCCCACGCTCTCCATATCATCTGAGAAGGCCAGCCGCACGTGATGCAGCTCGATCCGGGTGAAGTGGCCTTGCAGCAACTTTTCGATCATGACCGCCTGGCCACCGAACGGCGGGGGTGTCTGACCGACTACGAGTATCCGGTAAGGAGTCTGCAACGGGCGCAAAAGTATCCGTGCTTGGGCGCTATGGACCGAAGTACCGGTAAGGTCCCGAACGATCGAAGGTTGATGGGGGAACGTACTGACCCAACGATAAGGATCGATCCATTCGTGGCTCATTCTCAGCACTTCATCGATCGGCTTGACAAAAAAGTGAAACCCAATGAGGTTTTCAGCGGTACAAAGGCATCCAATTCGCCCGGAGATGAAGAACCTGTTACGCCTTTCGGTCTCGATCATATTGATCGCAGCAACGGGGATGTGTGAAGCCACCATCTATTACGTTTCGCAGAACGGTAACGATAGCAACAACGGCACGTCCACAGCCACTCCATGGCGTAACGTGGCGCGTGTTCAGCAGCACATGAACAACCTGTTGCCAGGTGATCAAGTGCTGTTCGAGCGTGGCGGCATCTATCCCGGAAAATTGGAGATCTGGAAGAGCGGGACCAGTTCCCAGCCGCTGGTGTTCGGTGCTTACGGCACGGGCGAGGACCCGATCATTTCCGGTGGTGAGTTCGTGAACAACTGGGTGCCGTACGCAGGCAACATCTGGCGCGCTGAATTCACTGGTGCGGTGAAATACCTCATCGTGAACGACCAACCGATGACGCTGGCGCGTTACCCGAACCATGAATGGTTGCGCAACACCCAGGGCACCAACAGCCAGATCACCGGCTCGGGTCTTGGCCAGGGCGCCGACTATTGGGCCGGTGCGCATGTGGTGGTACGCACCACCAACTGGAGCTATGAGCGCGCGCCGATAACCTCATCGGCCAATGGCCAGATCAACTTCACTCCGATCTATGTGAACCTCGCCAACAACGATTGGGGTTATTTCATTGAAGGGAAGCTCTCTGAACTGGACATGCCCGGCGAATGGTACCATGATATGGCCACGAACCAGATCTATTTCTGGGCACCGAACGATCAAGACCCGAACGAACTCACCGTTCTGGCATCGATCCATGACAAAGGCCTGGTGGCCACATGGCAGAAGTCCTACATCCACATCCAGGACCTCACCGTTCAAGGCCAGACCTTCCGCGGCATCAGTACCGAGGATGCGAACAACGTTCTGGTGACCAATTGCACGATCCGTTTGAATTACCTGGGCCTCGCCAGTTCTGGTGACAACAACCATTATATCAACAATACGATCACACACACTTTCGCCACGGGAATGAACGTGTGGGACACCAACACCCTGGTGGAGAACAACACTTTCCATGAAGTGGCGATCTACCCGGGCATGGGCGAGAACTACTGGGGTTACATGGGCTTGAACGTCACTGGCGCAGGCTGTATCGTACGCGGAAATCGCTTGAACAACATCGGTTACAGCGGCATCACAGTGAACAACAACGTGCTTGTGGAAAAGAACGTGGTCACCAATGCCTGTACCATCCTCAATGATGGCGCCGGAATCACTTTCGACCATAATGATGGGGCGGTGATCCAGGACAACATCGTTACCGATTGCTTCGGGACACTGGAAAGTGTTGCCACGAACCACTATGCCTACTACGCGATCTGTTTCGGCATCTACTTCGGCAACACATCCATCAAGAACACGATCGTTCAACGGAACACGGTGGCGCGTTGCAATGGTGCAGGCCTGCATGTTGACCATACCATGGTCTCCACCGGCAACCAGGTGAAGGACAACATCCTGTTCGACAACAGTGTGCAACTGAGCATCTCCGACTATTCGAACTACAATGGCCCGGGTGCCACGCCACCTTATTTCGTACCCAATTACAACACGATCTACAGCGGCAACATCATGTACAGTTTGAAGAAAGATCAGCTGTGCATGCGCCAGTTCCATGTGAACTCCACGCAGTGGGTCGATTTCGGCACGTACACCAACAACAAGTACTACAACCCGTACAACGAACTGAGCATACAGATCACCAATTTCCAATCGGGGACCATCAAGAAATACGCGCTGGAACGCTGGCAATCGTTGTTCAATGAAGATGCGGGTTCCACACGAAGCCCGTTACGCCTGAGCGAGTACGAAGTGCTGGATGTTCTCGGCTCGGACCAGATAAGCAATGGAAGTTTCGATTACAACGTGAACGGCTGGAGCGGCTGGCCCACGCAAGCCCAGGTGAGCCACAACGGAAGCTTTCTTGACAATGGCTGCATGCGCGTGAACTTCGATGACAACGCCAGTTACGACCAGTTCTTCCTCAACCAGGAGAACCTGCTCGATCTGCAGAACGGTGAATTCTATCGCCTGCAGTTCAGCCTGCAGTCCAACATGCAGGGCGTATTGAAGGCCGAAGTGAAAAAGCAGTCACAACAACCCACGCCGTATGCCATGTTCGTGCGTGACATTCCCTTCAGCAATGAACGCCGCGACATGAGCCTGATCTTCCAGAGCGATGGTACTGAACCCGGCCGCATCAACTTCATCAACCACTTCAGCGAAAGCACCTATTACCTGGACAATATCCGCCTGGAGCGCGTGAGCGTTCAACCGGTGGATCCGTACAGCCGCCACATGCTGTTGATCAACGACCAGTCCACTTCCCACACCTTCATTCTTGATGGTTGCTGGAGCCGGATCGATGGAAGCATGGTGAGCGGTGAGATCACGGTACCGGCGTTCGGATCGGTGGTGTTGCAGAAAGAGGATGACAGCAACTGTGGAATGACCACCAGCATGGAGGAGAACCTCGCATCAACGACCACGGCACCTCTGTTCCATCCCAATCCTGTGAATGCTGGTGACGTTCTATACCTGAACGCACCTGCAAAAGAGCAGATGAAGATCACCTTACTAGATGTCACCGGCCGCACGGTCCATACAGGCGTTGTTCCCGCGGGTGGCATGCAATTGCAGACACCGGCGTCCGTGCCTGTGGGCATGTATGTCTTGCAAATTGAAGAAGGGGCTGTTATTAAAGATCAGCGCATCGTCTTCGATCGATAGGTGGAACCTAGTAATTCTGCGGGTGTGAAAGTCGAAGCACTTGCCCCCGCTTCCATCAAGACCGCGCCTACCGTGCGCCGTACTGTGGCATTTGTCACCTTCACCGGCCTGGAAGCCGTGGGAAGCTGGCCCGCCATCTGCGAAAGCATGATACACTGGCTTGAAGCTGCTGGCCATCGGGTGATCCGCGTAAAGCCTGTAGGCACCAACAATCCTCTCTTGTGGAAAGCGGTGCAGGGGATCTACCGCATTGCCGGGATGCGTTTCCAGAGCGTGAGGCAGGAGATGATCATCAAGAGCCTCGGCGCATCGGTGAATGAGCAGTTGCATCATGAAAAACCCGATCTGATCCTCTGCTCCAGTTCACTGCCGATCCCTTTCCTGCAGAAAGATTGCCCTATCGCATTCTGGACCGACGCCACCTTCAAGGGAATGCTCGATTTCTACCCGGAATTCTCCCGCATGAGCAAGATCACCGTGCGCAACGGGATGTATTTCGAGGACCTGGCGTTGAAGAAGGCCGACCTTGCGATCTATTCCAGCCATTGGGCCGCCAGATCGGCCATTGCCGATCATGATGCGGACCCCACCAAGGTGCAGGTGATCCCTTTCGGTCCGAACCTCAGGCAACCACCATCACAGGAAGAGATAATCCAGCGTATCGAATCACTCGATCGCAAGGAATGCCGATCGCTGTTCATCGGATATGATTGGGAACGAAAGAATGGCCCCTTGTTGATCGAAGTTCACCAGGAGCTTCTTCGCCGGGGCCTCCCAAGCCGGGTGATCATCATCGGCTGCGAACCATCCATCGATCGTGACATCCGGGGTGTCACAGTGCTTGGCCCCATGGACAAGAATGAGCCTTCGCAGGAGAAACTGTTCAAGAAAGCATTGAGCGAATCGCATTTCCTTGTCATGCCGTCCAAGGCCGAATGTTACGGGCTCGTTTACACGGAAGCGTCGGCTTACGGCATCCCATCGATCGCGTGTGATGTGGGTGGTGTTTCCGATGCCGTGCGCAACGGAAGGAACGGTCAGCTGTTCCATGTGGATGCTACACCGATCCAGATCGCCGATCATATCGAAAAAGTCTGGTCCGATCAGGAGGCGTACCGGCAATTGGCCATCAGCAGCCGCGAAGAATACGAGTTGAGGTTGAACTGGCCTGCGTCGATCGAAAAGCTGATGTCGTTGATCGAAGAACGTCAGCTGATCAAGCGGCGATGACACCTTCGCGAGCGAAGATCCGCATCGGGTTGCCCACGGCGACATGACCTGCAGGTACATCCTTCACTACCACGGCACCCGCCCCTATCACCGCATCGTTACCGATCGTTACCGGGCCTATGATCACCGCATTTGCACCGATGTCCACGCGATCGCCGAATCGCGGCGAGGCTGTGTAGGTGCCGTCCTTCAACTTTTTATTGCCGATCGTCGTACTGTTGCGCACCGTGCAATCCGCACCGAAGATCGTGTGATCATTGATGACCAATGCCTGGCCATGATCGATGCGGAAACCTGGACCGATCCGTGTCTTCCAAGGCAACTCGATGCAAAGGAGCCATTCCACGAAGAACCGATAGAGCAGGAAATATGGAAGGAAGAGGATGAACGTGATGGTGCTCTGGCGAAGCAGGTGCGCGAGGCGGAACAGCACCATCACCAACATGCCTTTCGGGTTGTTCCTGTTGGCCTTGAAGTCCTGAAAGATGTCGAATTTGCTCGCGCTCATGACTTCGCCAGCAGGTGTTGATTGATCCAGATCTTCAAGTGTTGTACAGGATAAAGCACCGATCGCACGGCAAGGCCGATGAACGTCTCCACCGGCCCCATTCCCAGATCGCGACAGACGGCTTTTCCTTCTGCGAGTACTTTTTTCAATGGAATGCTCATGCTTGCTCCACCGACCGTGAAGTTGGCTAGCGGAGCAGGAATGTACGCGAAGCTTGAGGCCGCATCGCGAAAAGCCTCATAGGTCCATTTGTGATCGGCACTCACCTTCAACTTGCTGTCGAAGGGCCGGCCCTCATAGAACTTCCGGCGAACGAAAAAGCTGGGATGATTGAGCACCATTTCCCAGTACTTCAACAAAAATCCACTTACCCGGGCACGTTTCAATGTCTTCTGGCCATTGGGATAATGAAGCCAGATGTCGCCATGAACGATGTTGATCGAACTGTCCTTGATGACGCGATCGATGACTCTCTGCACGGTATCCGGTTCGTACCAATCGTCGGCGTTGATCAAGCCGATCCATTCTCCGCGGCAAAGGCTGATGCCTTTGTTCATGGCATCATAGATCCCTTTGTCCTGCGCACTTTCCCAGTACGCGAGCCGATCCTCATACTTGCGCAGCAGATCGATGGTGCCATCCTTGCTGCCCCCATCAACAATGATGTATTCGATGTTGGTGTAGGACTGTGCGAGCACGCTCTGGATCGTTCTTTCCAGCGTGGCCATGCCGTTGTACACCACCGTAACGATACTCACCAACGGCCGATCGGAAGAGTTGTGGAACACTTCGCCCTTCGTACGCCTTCCTCCGCTCGCTTCCATCATTCCAGAAATGTTCCTTCCAACGATCTTTTACGCCGGGTGATCGAATTGGGATCCATGGCGGCTGCTGACAGCAACGTAAAGAAAAGAGGATTCCCTTGATCGAGGCCGTAAACGAAGATATCGATCTGCCAGATGAAGAGCAGGTAGACCACTCCGGCGAACAAAGGTGCCTGATCGGTGCGCAACTGATATTCCCGCCTGAAATGCTTGAAGGCATACCACATGCACAACACGAACAGGATGTACCCCACGATGCCCTGGGCGATCAAGACCTCCAGGAACGTGCTGTGCATATGCAGGTGATAACTGTGTTTTTCACCCCACATCACCGCAACGAAATCGAGCATGTCCAGGAACCAATGGCCATGATACCCATTACCGAAGATGAATCCTCTTCGATCGTCAACGAACCAATCCCATGCGGCTTCCCAGATATCCGTACGCCCATTGAAAGTGGTGACATCACGCTTGTCCACACGCCCGAGTATGGCGGCGAACACGGGCAATGAGATGATCTGGTAGATGAGCAAGGCCGAGCTCATCAACAGCGGCATGGTGAACAGCGAAGTGATGAAAACACCTTTCGCCGCCTTTATCAGCCTGAAAAGGAAGATGATCAGCAGCGTGAAGAAGATCATGATCGAGAGCCGGCTGTTCGCACTCATCATCACGGCCATGTTCACCGCGAAGAGCACGCTCATGAAGGTGAAGGTGAGGGGCTTTTTCAGCGGCTCGCGGATGTAGAAGATCAATATCAGGTTCAGGAAAGCCACCAGGTGGGCCGTGCTATAGATGCCCATGGTGAAAGGAAGGTTGATCCTTCCGGGGAAACCATGCATCCGGTTGGTGAAGCCGGCCGCATATCCGGCGAAATTCACCAGCATCAAAAGGATCAGGCCCTTGAAGAGGATCCGGCTCAGGCTGAAATCATCATTACCCCGATTGTATGCCTGCATCACCATCGCGGCATTGAACGGCGCAAGGAATTGGATGCTCGCCGCCATCACGTTGGTGCTGCTGAAGCCTGGAAAGCCTTTGAACAAGGAGATCCACCAACTGGCGATCAACGAGACAATGAAGGCCATGCCGATCCAATAGACATGGTTCACCACACGCACCACCTTCACCCGGTAGATAAGGTCCACCAGGAAGAGAAGGAGGATGAGGATGTGCGGCATCACCGTGATGATGATGCCCATGGTATACTGTTTCGGAATGAAGTAGGAGCCGACACCGGAGGATACGATCCCGAGCAGGAACAGGGTGTTGATCAGGCTGGTCTTGCGGATCACCGGTGGCTGCTTCTAAACGGTGTACACGCACATGTTGCGATGATAGGCCTCCATATCACGAAGCATGCCCACGCAATGATCCGCTACTTCTGCGGGCGTGGCATGTTCACGAACGAAACGGTACATGAACAACTGCATCCTGTTGGTGTAACGGACGAAGATATCCTGCACCATGTTGCCATGCCGATCCTTCGGAAGGATCTCCACCGCACCAGCCGCGAACGCCGTTGGCAGGAGCATGTTGCTTCCATGCACACCGACAACCACCTGGCTTTTCGCGTAAGCCCTGCACCAGGCCAGTTCACGCTCCAGATCCATCTTCTCCGATCGAAGATCCTCGGCAAGTCCTTCGAATCCACCTGATCTATCAAGGCCTACAACGGTGAATTGTATATCGGGATAGATCTTGCGGATCAGCTCCATCGTTCTCTTGATCCTGCGTGTCTGCCCTGCTACCATCCATGGGCCGAAGCGCTTACGCAACTTCATTCTCTGGATGGCGCGGAAGATCAGGTCACCGAGCGGGCCTGCGTTCCAGAGCCTGTCCTGGCGGGCGATGAAGGTGATATGGCGCGGTCTGGAATTGAATTCCTCCAGCTGAAACGCCTTGATCCCGCTGAATCGTTCCATATCGATCCGCGTAAGATCGGGATGCGCATAACCCTTGGCCATGTAGATCTCCCCGTACTCGCCGATGCGCTCCTGCACCCACCGATCGATGCTGTTGTACCAGCCGTGAGCCTGGCCCAGACGCAAGTCCACCTGCCATACTTCGGCCGTGCCCTTCGGAACGAGCCAACTGAACATTTTCGGAAGGATCAATACCAGCCCGGTGTCAGGATGCTTGTCCAGATAATACTGCGCATTCCACAGCTTCAACAGCACATGGCCGTACAGGAAATCGATGCAGTTGAGAATGATGATCCGATCGGTCTTCCGGTGAACTATCCTTTCGATCGGGATATGCTGGTCGGAAGGTGATCGCGATCCCTTCAACAGCGGATGTGTATACCAGCCAGGTGCATTGCTGATGTTGAACAATTCCGCGTTCTTCCGATCGATCGCTACAGGATGCTGGGCTGCAAAACCGACTTTGAGATCCTGCATGAACTGAAGTCCGCATTTGTTGCAATGATTCTCGCTCAGCACATGGATCCCCGGAAAAAGGATCGCGGAAGTTTCCACAGCGGACCCGCATTTCGGGCAATTCACGCGCTCGGTATACTGGGGCCGGATCGGTATGAGATGTGGATCCTGTATCATGATCAATTCACGCGATGAAGTCTCCAGAACGTTCCGATGCCCTTCATCATCCAACCGAAATTCTTCCGTGTGTCCTTGAAGAAAAGGTCCATAAGGAAGATGCTCACCGTGAACGATCCGATGGTGGCCCAAAGGGCACCGATGGACTTGTACTCCGGAATAAGGACCCAGTTCATGCCGATGTTGAGCAGAGCCCCTACCACGGCGGTGAGCAGCGAATACTTGAACAGACTTTCGTTGGTGATGAAACTGGTTTTTCCTACGCCCATGTTCGTGAAGAAAAGGCGGATGGCGAAGAGCTTCAGCAAAAAACCTGAAGGCCTGAACTCCTCCCCGAACAGGAACACCATCAACGGCTCGGCGAGGAAGAAAAGCGGCACCGACGTGGCCAGGAACATGACGAACATGAGCCGGTACTGGTTCAGCAGACGATCGGTGTAAAGTCGTGGACTCTGGCCATGCGCACGGGTTATCGCGGGTGCCAGCGACTTCTGGATGATCACCGGGAGAAAACCCAATGCTTCGATCATCTTCAATGCGTTCGAATATTGCCCCACTTCCTCGTTCGCCGCGCTCTCTCCTACACGATCCTTCAACACATCGAAGATCATCACCTGATCGATCTTGGCCTGCACATAGAGCGCCATGCCATAGATGATCAACGGCCAGGATTGCCCGAGAA
>JAEZAU010000232.1 GCA_023430325.1 Bacteroidota bacterium
GCAGCAATAGAACGATCGCAATGAGCCCGGGCAGTCGCATTCTCCGCTAAAGTAGCCACCGGCCATGCGGCCGATCGAAGAGAAGACGCCAAATTCGCGCTGGATGTCCACTCGCATACACCCGTATTTGCGTCCGTTGCAGGAACTTTTCACGGCTCATGCCGATCCCGCCATTGCCGCAGGCCAGGCCGCGTACATGAAGAACAAGTTCGAATTCTTCGGCATAAAGACAGAGGATCGCAGGGCTTTGATGCGCAGCTTCTTCAAGGAACATGGCCGGCCGGGAACGGATCGGCTGGAAGAGGTCGTTCGATCGGCGTGGGCACAGAAGCAGCGCGAATTCCATTACGCCGGCATGGAGATCTTCACCCACGCCGCAAGGCAGCTTGGACCGGAATTTCTACCTCTCGCGGAGTATATGATCCTTCATCATAGTTGGTGGGATACGGTGGATCATATCGCGGTGCATGGGGTAGGGCCCATCCTGTTACGGCATCCGCAGATCATAAGGTCCACGAACGATCGCTATATGAAGAGCGGCGAGCTCTGGCTCCAACGCACCGCGTTGATCTTCCAACTCCAATACAAGGAGAAGACCGATCGGAAATTGCTTTTCGACAACATCACCGGGCTCGCCGATCACAAGGACTTTTTCATCCGGAAGGGCATCGGCTGGGCGTTGCGCCAATATGCACGTACCGATCCAAAGGCCGTGAAGGAATTCGTAAGTACGACACCGCTCTCACCGCTGAGCGTGCGCGAAGCGATGAAGCATCTGTAGATCAGCCTTTGCTCTTGCGCTGCTTCGGCCGCGGTTCGTAAAAGCCGCTGTTCTGCTTCTCGTATCCGCCTCGGCTGTTCGATCGGCCGCGATCGTTCTTCCTGTCGAATGAACGTCCACCGCTGCGTCCGCCACCATCACCACGTGGTGCGCTGCGACGTTCGCCACCGCCCTGGCGGCCTTGTTCGCCCTGTGCTTCATCCACGCGCACCTTGCGGCCTTTGTAATTGGCGCCTTTGAATGAATTCATCACCTGCTCGAAATGATCGGGCTCGATATCGATGAACGAATAAACGTCCTTGATCATCATGCGGCCTATGTTCTCGCCGCTTATACCACTGATGCCACAGACATAGCCCAGCAGTTTGCCCTTGTCAAAACCATCGGCACTGCCCAGGTTGATGAACAGTTGACGTCCCGTACTGAAACGCTCCCTGCTGCTTGGCCGGTCCACTCGTGCGGTGTGGTCCTTGCGGCTCATGTCAATGTTCAGGTCGGGCACCTCGCGGAATTGTCCGAGTATCCGGTTGAATGCCACGCTCATGAAACGCTCGATCAACTCTTCCTTGCTGAATTTGCTCAATTCCTCATGCGCTATCGGCAACAGATCGGCCAGCGCATCATGGTCCACTTCCACGTTGGTAAGCTTGTGCAGGTAGGCGACCAATTGGGCCTTGCCGATATCGCCGCCGCCGGGCACGCGCACATAGGTGAAATGGGTTTTCAGCATGCGCTCCAACTGGCGGATCTTGTTCAGTTCGCGTACACCGATGATGCTCAATGAGATGCCGGTCCTTCCGGCCCGGGCAGTACGCCCGCTGCGGTGTGTGTAGCTCTCGGCCTCTCCCGGCAGATCGAAATGGATCACATGGGTCACGTCGCTCACATCGATCCCACGGGCAGCCACATCGGTAGCGATCAGCAGGTTCAATGAACGTGCGCGATAGCGGCCCATCACATGGTCGCGCTGCGCCTGGCTCAGATCGCCATGGATCGCATCGGCCACGTAGCCTTCCTTCACCAATTGGGTGGCCAGTTCCTGCGTCTCATGCTTGGTACGGCAGAAAACGATACCGAACATCTCAGGCTCCGCGTCCACGAAACGTTTCAGGGCAGCGTACCGATCGCGTGCATGCACCACGCAGTATTGATGTTGTATGGTAGAAGCCGTGGTATTGCGCTCGCCGATCTGGATCTCTTCGCTCTCACGCATATAACGCTTGGCGATGTGGCGTACATCACTGCTCATGGTGGCACTGAAAAGCCACGTGCGTTTGTCCGCGGGCGTATTGCTGAGGATCTCCGTAAGATCTTCCTGGAAACCCATGTTCAGCATCTCATCCGCTTCATCCAGCACCACCAGTTGCACATTGGAAAGGTCCACGGCCTGGCGGCCCAGCAGATCCAGCAGGCGGCCCGGTGTTGCCACCACCACATTGGCGCCACGCTGTATGTCACGTATCTGGTCCCGGATGTTCGCGCCGCCGTACACGGCCACCGGCTTTACACCCTTCTGGTATTTCGCAAAACGCTCCAGATCACCGGTTATCTGCACACACAGTTCTCGCGTGGGCGCAAGGATCAATGCCTGCACGCCCCGTATGTCCTTGTCGATGTCCTCCAGAAGTGGAAGCCCGAAGGCAGCAGTCTTGCCCGTGCCGGTCTGTGCCAGCACCACCACATCACTATCGTTGTTGAGCAGCACGGGGATCGCCCGTTCCTGTACGGGAGTAGGCGTCTGGAAGTTCAGGTCCTGAAGAGCACGGAGCGTTTCATCACGTAGACCAAGCGTATCGAAAGAGGACATCTTGAGAAATAAGGGATGCAAAGGTACGCTGTTCGCATCGGGCGTGGGTTTATTGGGCGTGCCCCCGCTTAAAAGCAGCGGGGTCAGGCTATCCGCTCCACGTCCGCATCCGCTGCGGCTTCAGCCTTCGCTCCTTTGCGGGCTTTCCGCTCCTATCCTTCACGCGCTGGCGCCTGCCATGGCATTGAGCCATTGATCAACGCATGATCTGCACCGGCTTGTGGATCGAATGGCTTTCACCGGTATTGAATCGCAACAGATAACGGCCATTGTTCAGGAACGCCAGATCGAAGACGGTCTGCCCGGCAGTGGAGATCATGGTCCTTATGATCCTGCCGTCCAAAGCGATCACATCAACCGACCGCAGACCATCGATCGGCCGATCGATCTGCACCAGACCGGATGTCGGTTGCGGGAAGAGTTTTATTCCTTCATCAAATGATCGATCGGAAAGTCCTGTATTCACTGCAGCCACCAGCACGCTCGGCTCGGTGATCACCGGCTCATTGAAGTCGAAGTAGATGTTGGCGATGTTCTCGATCTGATCGCCGGGCAAAAGCGGCAGTTGGGGTTTTATGCGGAAATTCACCAGCCCATGGCTTGCGGCTTCATTCACATTGCTATCGGGCAATTGGATATTGATGAAACGCCATTCCACCACGCGCCCGGTCTTGAAATGAACGGTGAACGGATGCGAGGCCGTGCCTTGTTGAAAGGTCGCCATATCCAATAAAGTGCTGAGCGTATCAGTGATCACCACATTGAAAGCGGTATCCGTTCCGGTGTTCTGGAAACGGATCGAATAATCGATCCATTCATCTTCATTTAAAATGAACTGTGTGTCACTCTGTCCATGATCGGTGGTGGCCAGCTTATCGTTAGGATCGTAACTGCCAGTCACCGTTACGGCATGCACCACGCTGTTGTTGGCCAGTTCCACATCAGGATTTCCAGTGGTGACCGTTGCGGTACTGATCAGATCAGTACCCAACAGCCCTACATCCGGTGGAACCTGGAACCTGACCAACGCCCCGCTGGTTTGGAATGCGCCCAAAGTCTGAGCGATGTTCCATGTGATGGTATTACCCGTGACCGATGCCGGTGCAGGCGAAGCATTTACGAAACTGATCGCCGGATCGAAATCCATGGTCACGGTGAGTGGTCCACTGAGCACGCCGGTAAGGTTGGTCGCGGTAAATGAGTATAACAATTGGAATCCCGGCCGTGCAGCCCAGCTCGACATGGTCAATTTCACATCCATACCTGTAAGGCTGGTATCTGCGAAATTCACCGTTACGAATGGTGTGCCCGCGTTCACCTCGAAAGGAGCACCTTCAACTCCGCAATGCTCCTGGTATAATGTGCTTTGATCGGACAAGGTGTAACTGCCATAAGGAAGGTTGATCGCATAGTTGCCCTGCGCATCCGTCAATGCATAGTGATCGCCGGGTTGCGCTTCCACAACAGTGAACGCGATCCCCGGTTCCCACCCATTCGTCGCCTGGCAATTGTGGTCACTGTCGATGAACACCTTTCCGTTGATCGTTCCGCAGGTATAGCCCAGATCGGGAACGACAATTTCCATGGAGATCCAACAATCAGGATCGATGAACTGGGATTCGAGCCAACCATTCCCTTGATACTCCCAATCCGGGCGCTGTACCAATGTGTATGTTCCTGCTGCAAGACCTTCGTAGGTTCTCGTTTGCGCCCCTTCTAACGCTCCCAATTGATGAGAGTCGATCACGGCACCATTGAACACGAGTTCTTCAATATACCTCCACCATGAGGTGGTGGTATTTGTAAGGGTGATGCTTCCATTACTTCCCCCACTGCATGCGCCATTGACGTTCATTACAGATACAGCCAGCCATTCGGGGTGTGGATAACGCGTCGTATAGACCTCAAAGGGACATCCGTTCGCATCAGTGCCGGTTATCAAAATAGGCTCCAAAAAACCGGTGGTCCAGATCCCATTCGTTGGAAAGATGTGGGCCACCTCTTCGAACGGTGCCTGCGTATTCTGGTATGAAGCACTGGAAAAAGGACCATCCAATGTCAGTGGTGGTGTGGGATCCTGGGGTTCACCGGTGCGAATGAATAAATATCCTCCCTGATCCATGGGCATATTCACGGAAGGACAATGGCCCTCCCAAAAACTCCAGTTGATCTGGGGCAATGGCGTAACATTCACAGTAAATTGGGCGGTGGCCTGTTCCTGCAGTGCATCTGTTACGGTTACCGTATGCATACCAGGTGGCGCATACGCATTCCATGTGGTGGCTCCGGTGCTCCAAGCGTAGGTAAATGGAGGTATTCCGCCGTTCACCTGCGCTCCCAATTCCGCAGTTGGTGATCCGCAATAGGCTGGCGACACCTCATATATGATCACATCAATGGCCCACCCCTGGCCGATCCAGGAGCAAAGGATACCGAGAAGTAAATAACGCATGATCGTTTGTCAGAGGGTTGGTGATCGCTCCGGCACATGCAAGACGAAGGGACATTCAAAAAGATGCCCGTCAAGCACTTGAGCGCTGTGGCAAAGGCGGTCGATCGGCAATAGGTACCTTTGCCGCCCCAATGCGCCACACCCGCACCGTCGCCTTCCACACGCTGGGCTGCAAGCTCAACTTCAGCGAGAGCAGCACCCTTGCTCGATCGCTGGAGGAGGCAGGCTATGCCCGTGTGCGGATCGATGATCGGCCGGACATCTTCGTGCTGAACACCTGCAGCGTAACGGAGAACGCCGATAAAGAATGCCGACGCCATGTCCGCCGCTTCCAGGCGATCAATCCCGAAGGGTTCATTGTGGTGATCGGTTGTTATGCACAGCTGAAACCACAGGAGATCGCTTCGATACCGGGCGTGGATCTGGTGCTGGGCGCGAATGAGAAATTCGATCTGGCGGCGCATTTGGATGATGTGATTCCGGGCTTGACCAGGGATCGCTATTCCGGCTCGGCGGCCGGAATGACGGATGATCATTCTCCCCTCTCCTTGGGAGAGGGGCCGGGGGTGAGGGTCTCCCCGATCAAGGAAGCAAAACACTTCACACCATCCTACAGTGCCGGCGATCGCACACGCACTTTTTTGAAAGTACAGGATGGTTGCGATTATTTCTGCTCCTTCTGCACCATTCCGCTTGCCCGCGGAAGAAGCCGTAGCGGCACGATCCAGGAAACGCTGGAACAAGTTGAACGCATCGCCGATCAGGGCGTGAAGGAGATCGTTTTGACCGGCGTGAACACGGGCGATTTCGGCCGAGGCCAGGGCGAGACCTTCCTTCAATTGATCGAGGAATTGGATCGCTTTGAAGGGATAGATCGCTTCCGGATCAGTAGCATCGAACCGAACCTGCTTACGAACGAGATCATCGAATTTGTCGCGCGCAGCGATCGGTTCGCACCGCACTTTCATATCCCGCTGCAAAGTGGTAGCGATGCGATCCTTCAGCGGATGCGGCGCCGGTATGACACTTCGCTCTACTGCCAGCGGATCGAAATGATCAAGACTTTGATGCCGCACGCTTGCGTTGGTGCGGATGTGATCACCGGAACACCCGGCGAAACGGATCGGGAATTCCTGAAGACACACGAGTTCTTGCGGTCGCTCCCGATCGACTATCTGCATGTGTTCACCTACAGCGAACGCGCGAACACCACTGCGGTCCGCATGATTCGGAATGCTGCGGAGGAAACCGTACCGATGGAAGTCCGCCGTGATCGCACGAAACAACTTCGGATCCTGAGCAGCAAGATGCAGCGCGCGTTCTACGAAAGGAACATCGGATCCACGCGACCGGTGCTTTTCGAAAAAGGTGAAGAACCCGGCGATCTGATGGAAGGCTACACCGATAATTACATCCGCGTAACCATGCCTTTTGATCCAGCGCTGGTGAATGCGATCGTTCCGGTGCGATTGGACAAGATCAACGGTGAGGGTCACATGGAAGGATCGCTCGAGGAGGAGGTTCATTCAACATTCAACATCACAACCTCCAACTTCCAGCCGGCCGCGTAGATGTATCCCACCCTTTACCACGCATTTCTCGATCTCTTCGGCATTCAGCTTCCGATCCTCAAGCTCTTCAACAGTTTCGGATTCTTCGTGGCGTTGGCGTTCGTTTTCGCCAGTTATACCCTGGGCCTCGAGTTGAAGCGTAAGGAGAAATTGGGACTTCTGAAGCCGGTTAAGCGGATCACGATAGAAGGGGGACCTGCCACGCCAGTGGAGTTGATCCTGAATGCACTGCTCGGATTCATGATCGGTTGGAAGATCATTTCCCTTTTCCTGACGGATGGCGCATTGGATGATCCGCAGGGGTTCCTGCTCAGCGGCCAGGGCAATATCATGATCGGGCTTATTACAGCAGCAGGTTATGCCTACTGGCGTTGGCGCGATCGCAAGAAGAACCAGAAGGAACAGCCTGTGAAGAAGGAGGTACAGATGATGCCGCATGAACACGCCGGCAACATCACGCTAACCGCTGCGCTCTGGGGGTTGATCGGGGCGAAGCTTTTCCACTGGCTTGAGAATCCTTCCGAGTTCATGGAATTCATCCAGCAACCCAGTGTCGGCAACCTGTTCAGCGGCCTCACGATGTACGGCGGATTGATATTGGCCGGTGCCATGGTGATACGCTATTGCGTACGGAACGGCATCCCGGCATTGCACGGAGCTGATTCCGCGGCGCCGGGCGTCATGCTCGCATATGCCATCGGCCGCATCGGCTGCCAGGTGAGCGGAGACGGCGATTGGGGCATCGTGAACAACGCGGCCGCTCCCGGTTGGATGCCTTCCTGGCTTTGGGCCTACGACTATCCGAACAACGTGAACGGCGTCGGTATCCCGCTCACCGATGGCCGGCCCTGCTTTCCTGAATATTGCACTGTTCTTCCGGAGCCGGTATTTCCAACACCATTGTATGAAACGATCGTCTGCCTGATCTTCTTCGGCATTCTATGGGCCTGGCGGAAGAGAGCGGAGCCGGCGGGTACGATCTTTTTCGGCTTCCTGATATTAAACGGGATCGAACGTTTCTTCATTGAAAAGATCCGTGTGAACGTGCGCGTGATCGGGGACATCACTCAGGCGGAGATCATTGCCGTGCTGCTGGTGCTTGCCGGTATCGCGGGGTTGATCTGGGTCCGCAGAAAACAGACATCGCATGGAACTGTCACGGCTGACCGCTGAGGTGGAAAGGATCAGTATGGAGATCGCGGATTTCATTCGTGATGAGGCTTCGCGATTCACCGAGAGCGGGGTGAGCATCAAAAGCGCAAATAACCTGGTGACCCACGTGGATCACACCGCCGAGGACCGTATCGTGGAGGCATTGGAAAAATTAGTGCCTGAAGCAGGATTCATCGCCGAGGAAGGAAGCGGTGAACAGGGTACAGGGCTCAATTGGGTGATCGATCCATTGGACGGCACCACCAATTTTGTGCACGGTGTGCCATGCTATTGCGTGAGCATCGCACTGCTTGATGGTACCGATCCGTTGCTCGGTGTGGTGCATGAGGTGACGCGCGATGAGCGCTTTACGGCCTGGAAGGGTGGAGGAGCTCGTATGAACGGGAAGAAGATCGATGTGAGCGGGCGATCGAACCTTCAGGACAGTTTGCTGGCAACAGGTTTTCCGTACGATGATTTCGGTCGGGAGGCTGAATACATGGAATTGCTTCGCGAGTTGATGCATCGCACCCGCGGCATACGGCGTCTGGGCAGCGCTGCGGCCGATCTCGCCTATGTGGCCTGCGGGCGATTTGAAGGTTTCTATGAGTACGGCCTGAACAGTTGGGATGTGGCGGCCGGCGTTCTGCTTGTCCGTGAAGCGGGCGGAAAGGTGAGCGGCTTCGCTCCGGGTGTGGATCCTCTTTTCGGCGAGGAGGTAGTAGCCAGCAACGGCAATATCCATGAGGAACTACTGAGCGTCATCGAGCGGCACTGGGATCGGCAGGATCGATAAGGATCCGCGGCACGCGCTTGGCTCTACCTTTAAGTGCCCATGCAGAGCTTGATCGAAGCGCAGTTCAGCAACGAATTCGTAACGGCTTTTCCCGGCGACCGGTCCGGTGAGATCCGATCGAGGCAGACACCCGGTGCGATGTATTCGTTGATCCATCCGACTCCGGTGAAAGATCCGCAGTTGATCGCATGGTCTGAGGAAATGGCCCGGGAACTTGGCCTGCAAAGACCTGCGAATTCCAGCGAAGTGGCGATCCTCGCCGGTAATAAGGTCACCGCTTCCATGGAGCCTTATGCGGCCTGCTACGCCGGCCACCAGTTCGGGAATTGGGCAGGGCAGCTGGGTGATGGCCGTGCGATCGTTCTGGGTGAATTGATCGGAAAGGAGGGAAGATCTTGGGAGATCCAGTTGAAGGGCGCCGGACAGACACCGTATTCTCGCCGCGCCGATGGCCGTGCCGTGCTGCGATCGTCTGTTCGCGAATACCTGATGAGCGAGGCGATGCATCACCTGGGTGTTCCCACCACCCGGGCGCTGGCGCTTGTGAGTACCGGTGAGAAAGTGCTTCGCGACATGTTCTATGATGGAAATCCGGAATACGAACCCGGAGCGATAGTGACCCGCGTGGCCCCATCATTCCTTCGCTTCGGCAACTATGAAATGCTCGCCGCGCGTAAGGAGCTGGACAATTTGAAGAAGCTCGTGGCCTGGACCATCGATCGTCATTATCCCCACATCCAGGGAAGCGATCGTGTGCTGGAATGGTTCAAGGAAGTCGCTGATCGAACAGCTCTTTTGATGGCCGAGTGGATGCGGGTGGGTTTCGTGCATGGGGTGATGAACACCGATAACATGTCCATCCTCGGGCTCACGATCGATCATGGTCCCTATTCGTTCCTTGATGACTACGATCTGGATTTTACGCCGAACACCACCGATCTTCCCGGTCGCCGGTATGCGTTCGGTAGGCAGGCTTCGATCGCGCAATGGAACCTGGGCGCATTGGCCGGTGCCATCTCGTTGTTGCTGCCGGACACTTCAGGTCTGTTGAAGATACTTGAGGGTTATCGCGATGTCTTCTTATCGAAGTATCATGAAATGATAGGCCGGAAGCTGGGGCTTGACCAAGTCAGGACGAACGATCAGCGGCTTTTCCAGGAATTGGAGTCGATCCTGAACAGCATCAAGCCTGACATGACGATCTTCTATCAGTTGCTTATCGATCTTCCCGATCCATCCGAAGAATGGAGCCGATATTTCGAGCCTTCCTTTTATAGCGTACCGGATACCGCGCAAACAGAGCTGCTGACGAGCTGGCTTAGAGCCTATCAGGAACGCCTGTCGATGAATTCGATCGATCGGCAAGCTTCGCGGGAGATGATGCGATCTGCCAACCCACGCGTCGTCCTCCGGAACTATCAGCTGCACGAGGCGATAGAAGATCTGGAGAATGGCGATGATACCCGCTTCCGAAAGTTGGAGGCCGCCATGAGAACGCCGTATTCATCCGACCACGACGATCTGGTCGCAAAACGTCCGGCCTGGGCCACCAGCAAGGCGGGATGTTCCATGCTCTCGTGCAGCTCTTGATCGTGGCGAACACCACGCTCGGCGAGTACAGCATTCCCCGATCGCATTTTCCTGGATCTTAGACATCGCACTATCGAAATGGTCTTCGGCCCGCTGGCATGCGATTGGCCGCTGTGGATCGAAAATTTGAACCGATCGATCATGACATCAAGAAATTCGACCACAAGTACGTTGCTCACCCTGGCTGTTGGCGCTGCCATTGGTGTTCTTATCGCACCTGCCTCGGGCCGTGAGACCCGCCGCCGTTTGATGGAAAAGGGCACCGGTGCCAAGGATACGCTCCACTATCTGTTGATGGAAGCCGGTGATCTGGTGGACCAATTGCGAGGCATGATGGGTGAATTCTCAGGCGCCGGTCAACACCTTGGCAACGGACATCACCGGGATACGGTGGAAAAAGGAAGACAGTGATCGAAAGCCCCGGAACTCCGGGGCTTTTTCATTCTACGATGCGTCGGAAGGCGATCGAACGGATGCTTCGGCCATCGACCACGCGGAGCAGATGATCTCCTTTACCGGGTGAGTTGAACTCCACCATGTTCACCTGGCCGCTGACGATCGATCCGCGCAACACCACCTTTCCGGTAAGGTCCACGATCTCGAACGGGATGTTCCCACTTCTTTCCGTGGCACAATGGATATGCAATTCTTCTCGCGTGGGAACAGGCCAGATCACCAGGCCATCCTCCTTCCGCACGATCGCAGGATCGACATCTTTCAGATAGATCGCGAGTTCATCTTCCGTGGCGTTCTCAGCGATCGTTCCGGCCGATGCGGAAACATCTTCAGGCATTGTTCCTGTTCCCTGCGCCAGAGCGACAGAAGCAGTGAGCAGGAAGATGAAGCTTAAGGTCGGATTCATTCCATTGAGATCGAGCCTGATACGAGAATTGTGGCCAGAAGTTCCATGAAGATCAGGGCACGGCCCCGCAGCAGATCCCTGGCCATGAGCGCAGAAGATCGTCGTTCCAGTACCACCACTCCTCGTTCTGCATAGATGCGATCGGTAGAGGTAAGATGTACTTTTTGCAACGTGACCAGGCGATGCAGGCATCGTTCCGGCCATTGTAGACGTCATCATTCAAGACCAGAGAACACATGCATAAACTTCTACTCTCCACCTTCCTTTTGCTGAGCCTCGGGGCTTTTTCGCAGACGTATTTCTACATCAACAGTGTGCAAGTGGTGCCGGCCGCACCCACCACCTCGGACAATATCGAGGTGCATGTCATCGGTGCCTTGAGCAGCACTGCATCCTTTATCGTGGATACCGAAGTGAGCCTGGAGGATGACATGGTCCATATCACCATCAACGCCTCTACATCAGGCATCGGCCTTGACATCCTGGTGCCCCATACCGAGGTAGTGCCGATCGGTCAATTGGCGGCCGGTACATATACCATTCACTTCATGGGCACCAACATCATGGATGGTGCACCGCAACCAGAGCATATTTTCACGGTATCAGACAGTGGTCCCAGCCCCTGCGATGATGTTCAGATCGGATCGATCCTGTATGCGGCCTTTTCAGATTCGATCGTGGTACATGCGATCAATGGAAGCAGCGATATTTTCAGTTACCCGGGTTTCATTCTCTTCGATGCCAATGGCGATACGGTGGCCGTGGAAACAGTGGATCTTTTCGGCTTGCCCGAAGAATCATGGCACATGCTGAGGATACCGGATGACGTGGAGATCACCGATCCGGAATTTTCCGGGACCCTGGAACTCTGGACGGGTTTCTATGATTCGCTGGTCTGCTCGTGGCCGGTGGAAGTGGCACTTTGTCCACCGGCACCTTGCGCCACCATTATTCCCTATGTGCAGAACCTCGGCGGCGCCCTTACGATCGGAACCTTCACCTATACGATCACGGGTGACAGTGGAACGGTGGCCACTGGCGAGATCACGCTGGATGATGACACACAATATGCCTCCGATACGCTCTGTATCCCGGCCGGCGGATACACCATTGAGGTAAGCTCAGGAGCTACCATGGGCCAGCCTTGGTTCGGCGTCACTACGCCCGGCATGATGACCGGCCCACAAGTTCCGGTAATGGACCAGGCCACGCTGGAGTTCGAGTTCTACGAAGAGTGTACGGATATAACAACCGCCGTTCCCGTCCGTATCAGCAATGATCGCGTCAGCGTACGGCAGTTCGATGGCGGTGTCATAATTGAACGGAAGGATGGAGCACCGATCGGTGCGTATTCACTATTTGCTACGAACGGAAGCATCATTTCTGAAGGATCGTCACAGGAAAGCAGCCTCTTGATCGGCCGATCCACTTTGGCACCAGGCATTTACATTTTCCAATTCACCCACGGATCGGAGCTACAAGGCGTGAAAGTGCCTGTTCATTGACCGATCGTTCGATCGATCGTGAAGATCTTCCCGCCCCATGGTCCGCCAGGATCGTGGGGCGGCCCTACATTGCGGGCTGAAGAGTATCGATCTGTAGAGGAGATGACATTCACTGCACAATTGGAAGACCTCACGGCCACGCTCAAACAGACCCGTGCAAGACTGCTGGCCCCACTGGATTTCACGCAATACCAGATACCGCGCGACCCGGAGATCTTCGTGGATGACGTGCTCCACTACGTGATGGACCAGTGGGCGGAGGATCTTCGCGGACAAGGCCACGTGCTCGAGCATGATGAAGCCTGGAAAGATCCGGTGAACCATTACCCCATGTACCTGCTCAGGATGGCCGGCGGCGAACACATGCGGATCCATTTCACCGGCGAATATCCGCGCGTGCTCTATGCCAGCTTTTCCAAAGGGACCCGCGATCCAAAGCAGTTCAGCGATGCGAAGCAACTTCAAGTGGAATTGCCCATAACCACCGATCCGAACATCCTGTTGCACAGCCTTTTGGATGGGTTGAAGAAGTTCCGGAGCTGATGTGAGGACGCTTTATTTCTGCCGCCATGCCAAGAGCAGCTGGGCCCATCCCGGCATGGCCGACTTCGATCGGCCGCTCAACGATCGTGGTCTGCGCAATGCGCCCATGATGGCGCGCAAATTCAAGGAGCGCAGGGAACGGGTCTATCTTATCGTAAGCAGTCCGGCAGTGCGCGCGTTCACCACCGCGAAGTTCTTCACTACCGAACTTAATATCCACGATCAACTGTTCCGCACCGATCCGCGGATCTACGAGGCATCCACGCGGACACTTCTTCAAGTGGTGAATGAACTCCCGATCGAGGCAGCTTCAGTCATGCTGTTCGGTCATAACCCCGGTTTCAGTGAGATCGTTGCAGAATTGACCGGTTCATTCGCCGGCGAATTGCCAACATGCGCTATCGCGCGTATCGACCTGCCGATCGAGAAATGGGAGTTCGCGAGCCGGAGTAGTGGCTCATTGATCTGGCTGGACTATCCCAAACGTTACGAAGTATAGGGCGCCTTTACCCGCTGTTCGCTGTAGCCATTGAGCCTCCAGCGGCTGGCTCGGCACTGCGGGGGCTTCCGCTGGTCGCCTCCTCGTAGCACGTGCCAGCAACGCCTCCAGCTCAATGGGCTGCCGCTACCATCGGGGGCGTAGATCTTACTTGGGTTGGTGTGTGGAAACCTGTTCCGGATATTCGGACTTACCAAATGGCTTGAACGATCGAAACCGGCCGCCAGCCATGAATACTTACTACCCCGTACATATGAATGGCCATACATATGTTTTTTGGCAGTCCGCGTGCTCATTTGAGACTTGAGCACCCTTAAAAGCGCGACATTCTGGCCGGATGACGGGTGAATAGATGTATGGCCATTCATATGTCGGGTATCAGTCCGCCCATCAGGACAGGCTCCCGATTCCAGATCTATTCCGTACGTATCTATCCAGTACCCTACGAACCCCGCATCATGTTCTGGTACTGGTTGATATGCCCCGGATCGATGATCTGCAAGGTGTTGAACAATTTGGTCTTCTCCGCAGGTTCGGCCTGTTTGAAGATGTCGACGATCTCCTGATATTTCGCATTGAAGAAGATCTGCAGATTGTAGCTGGCGGGTTTCGCCTGATGTACGGTCTTGAGCTTCTCGATCTGCGTGGCTATCACTTTGCGTGCCGCCGCGACATCCTCGGTCATCTTGTCCATGCCATCTCGGTGATAGGTATAGAGCAGATCGCGAAAAGGTCTGAAGACCGCCTGTACCTGGTTATCGAGCAACCAGTATCTGTTCCGCTGATCCTCATAGGCTTTCCAGCCGGTCTCTGAAGCTCCCTGAGCGTTGTTCACCACCTGTTGGGCCAGGGTGTAATACGGCGCTCCACCCAGCGGCGAGAAGCTGTCCGCATCGAGACCAAGGATGAAATATGCATAGAAGCCCAGTAGCGAGGAAAGATTGTTGAGATGCCTTTCCGGGGTGAATTCGATCTGGGTGTTCTCCAGAAAATTGAACTGCACGTTGTTGTCCACCAGATCAATGATCGGGCTGTTGTAATCCGATCCAAAGACAGGCCGCGCATAGATCACCTGCAAACTTCCCTCGAACCGATCCAATGAGGGTACGCTGCTGATCGTGAGCAGAAGATTGATTTCGATCCGCTCAGCAGGGGCATAATTGAGGTTTGTGAACCGGCGGCTCTGGTAGAATTCCTTTATCGCGTTCTCCAGCGACTTGAAGATCCGTGGTTCGGCATTCGAGACCTGAGGCGCTATGACGCTCACCTGGCAGTTGAATTCCTGGGCCGAGGAGACCGTGGCGATCAGGAGGAACAGGATCGATGTAAGCCTTCGCATTTGTTTTTCTCAACAGAGTTCTTCCAAGCGGTCCAAGATAGCGCGGGCTACTTCAGCCTTGGTCATCAACGGTAATTCCTGTGGATCAGTGCCCCGGGAGAGAAGGGTTATTTTATTGGTATCGTGTCCAAAACCTGCGCCGGCATCATTCAATGAATTGAATACCAGTACGTCAAGATTTTTAGCTTCGAGCTTTTTCCAGCCGTTCGCCAGATCTTTCTCGGTTTCCAGGGCAAAGCCGACAACCAGCTGACCTGCAGTTTTGTTATGACCGATCTTTTGAAGGATATCTTCAGTCCTTTCCAACTGGATCGAATTGCCCATTCCATCCTTCTTCAACTTCTCGCTGGAAGGCTGCGCAGGTCGATGATCGGCAACTGCCGCGCTCATGATGACGATATCGGCATTGGTGGTGTAACGCCTGCATGCTTCTGCCATTTCTGAAGCAGAGATCACATCGATCCGCTCGATCCCCGGCTGTTCGATCTTCAGTTGGACGGGGCCGGTGATCAACGTCACCTTCGCTCCGCGCATCGCGGCTTCTTCCGCCAGAGCGAACCCCATCTTTCCACTGGAATGATTGCTGATGTATCGTACCGGGTCGATCGCCTCGCGCGTTGGACCGGCCGTGATCAAGATCTGCTTACCGTTCAACGGGCCGTTACCCGCGACCTCTTTTAAGAGGACATTCACCATCTCTTCGGACTCCGTCATTCTGCCAGGTCCGGAGAGCCCACTGGCCAGCTCGCCGCTTTCCGGCCCGATCGTTCTTACTCCTTTCTCCTTTAACTTCAGTAGGTTGCTCTGGGTCGATCCATCCTTGAACATCTCCAGGTC
Source organism: Bacteroidota bacterium (assembly GCA_023430325.1). Lineage (GTDB taxonomy): Bacteria > Bacteroidota > Bacteroidia > Flavobacteriales_F > PHOS-HE28 > PHOS-HE28. The sequence continues at coordinate 15,735 of JAEZAU010000232.1, forward strand.
CATGGCTGGTGCCACGTAGATCGGACAGGTTGCGCTCAAGAAGCAGGCAAGCAGGAGGTTATCGCACAGTCCCAGATGCATCTTGGCCAGCGTGTTCGCACTGGCCGGTGCAATGAGCATCAGATCGGCCCATCGGGCCAGGTGCACGTGATCGTTCCAGCGGCCACTTCCGTCACGCACGAACAGATCGGTGAGCACCGGTCTGCCGCTCAAGGTCGAAAGTGTCAATGGTGTAACGAAGTCATGGGCCGAAGGGGTCATCACTACCTGTACCTCGCAGCCGGCCTTCACCAGTTCGCGTACGAGATGGGCCGCCTTATAAGCAGCGATGCTGCCCGTGACGCCGAGCAGCACCTTGCGGTTGAGGAACCGTTCCACCGGAGCGGGGAATCGTTCCATGAGTAAAAGGTCAGTCTTCTTTCGGAGCCTGTTGTTCGGTCTCCTCAGGACGGCGGAAATAGAGCTTGCCCTCCAGCATTTCCTGAATGGCAACAGCGGCAGGTTTAGGCATGCGCTCGTAGTGCTTGCTCACCTCGATCTGCTCGCGGTTCTCATATACTTCCTCCAGGTTCTCTCCTGTTACGGCGAACTCCTCCAGCTTGGTGCTCAATTCTTCCTTGACCTGCACGCTGATCTGGTTGGCACGCTTGCCCAGTAGGGCCACGGCCTCATAGATGTTGCCGGTCTTTTCATCCAGCCTGGCCACATCACGGGTCACCGTGGTCTTGGCAGCGCTCATTTGCTTGTTGCTCATTGCTCGGGAGTATTCTGTTCCTTGGGTGCCAGCATCGCGTTCAATTCCCGGTGCAGCTTCTCTGCATCGGGAAGTATGGCGCTTTGGGGGAAGGCGTCCGCGAAATTATGATAACTCCGGATAGCTTCCTGCACTCTTTCGGTCCTTTTGCTTTCCACGCTATTGATCGCCAGCTGATGATCGGCCCGTAATACCTGGAACATGGCATCTTCCCGGTAAGCGGAATTCGGCCAATCGCGCACAAAATTCCTGAACGCCACCCCGGCCGCCTGGTAATTACGCATGCGGTAATACTGGTCCGCGCCATGGAAGGCCTTCACTTCGAGCTTGGTCCGAAGCCTGTCTATCAACGTATTGCAGCTATCGCGAAGCGTTGTGTTGGGATATCTCACCATGAACAGTTGAAGGTGATCGATCGCAGCACGCGTATCGCCCTGGTCCAGTTCATAGGTCGGTGAATTCCTGTAAAAACAATAGGCAGAGAGAAAGGCACACTCCTCGGCATACTTGCTGGTGGGGAACGTGCGCACGAAATTGTTCAAGTAATAGGCCGCCAGCGTGTAATCCTTCATCCCGAAAGTGGACATGGCGTGCAGGTAGTTGACCCTTTCGCTTCCTGCAGTGCCGCGGCGCAGCACGATCAATTCCTCCAACAACGGAATGGCCCGTTCATACTTCTTCTGTTCGTAGTACTTCTCGGCCACCTGCTGCTTGTAGTCCACGTCGGTGCTCTTCAGCGCCTTGTTGAACTCGCTGCAACCCGAAAATAGCAGGACGGCGAACACCAGGAAAAAGAAGATCCTCTGCATCAATGAAGGACGGGCTGCTGAAAAGGCGCGCAAAGATAGCTGACGGCGCACAATGGGCTGTTGATGTAACTCAACGTGCATATATGTGTTCTGGTTTGGACGGACAGTTACCTTTGCCGAAGCGCAACTGCCCTGTCGCGGCACTCTAGCTACCCCACAATGAACGATATCTTCGACAAGATCAGGAAGGACCTTGGCCCCATCGGGCGCCAGGCAAAGGATAGCCACGGATATTTCAGCTTCCCAAAGTTGGAAGGTGAGATCGGCGCCCACATGAAGTTCCGTGGAAAGGAGGTCCTGGTCTGGAGCTTGAACAATTATCTGGGCCTGGCCAACCATCCCGAAGTACGTGCGGTGGATGCCATGGCCGCCGAACAATGGGGCATGGCCTATCCCATGGGTGCACGCATGATGAGCGGGCAGACGCGCTACCATGAGCAGTTGGAAGATGAACTGAGCGACTTCATGCAAAAGGAGGATACATTCCTCCTGAACTACGGGTATCAAGGCTGCATGAGCGCGATAGAGGCGCTGCTCAACCGGCATGATGTGCTGGTGTACGACAGTGAATGTCACGCCTGCATGGTGGATGGTGCCCGCCTGCACAGTGGAAAGCGGTTCGTGTACAAGCACAATGACATGGAGAGCTTCGAAAAGCAGCTCGAACATGCACGCAAGGTGACCGAGAGAACTGGCGGGGGCATACTGGTGATGACCGAAGGCGTCTTCGGTATGGCTGGCGATCAAGGCAAGCTCAAGGAGATCGTCTCCTTCAAGGAAAAATACAATTTCAGGTTGCTGGTGGATGATGCCCACGGTTTCGGGCAGCTGGGCGAGAACGGCCGGGGAACGGCCGATCATCAAGGTGTGCAGGACCAGGTGGATATCTACTTCGGAACGTTCGCCAAGGCCATGGCCACCATTGGCGCTTTCATCAGCGGAGATCATGATGTTATGATGTACATGCGCTACAACATGCGCAGTCAGACCTTCGCCAAGAGCCTGCCCATGCCGATCGTGATCGGTGCGTTGAAGCGCCTGGAGATGATGCGCACCATGCCCGAATTGAACGACCGGCTCTGGAAGATCACGCGCGCACTGCAGGATGGATTGAAAGAGGCCGGCTTCGACATCGGCAACACCAACAGTTGTGTTACGCCTGTATACATGCACGGCGGGGTATCCGAGGCCACCAACGCCATCATGGACCTGCGCGAGAACCATGGCATCTTCTGCAGCATCGTGGTATATCCTGTTGTGCCGAAGGATGTGATCCTGCTTCGCCTTATCCCTACGGCCGTACATACCATTGAAGATGTGGAACGCACCATCCAGAGTTTCACGGTGATCAAAACAAAGCTCGAATCTGGCGTCTATCAGACCGGCAGCGTGCCCTCCATGTCGGAGGCGCGGTGAGCCGTGGAGCTTCTGAAGGACCTTCTGGTGGTTGAAACCGCCGGTGTACTTGCGGGCCCGGCGGTGGGAATGTTCTTCGCTGAATGCGGTGCACGTGTGGTGAAGATCGAGAACAAGAAAGCCGGGGGAGATGTGACCCGCCGCTGGAAGTTGCCCGTCGAAGATCCTGCCTCACCTGTCAGTGCCTATTTCAGTAGCGTGAATTGGGGAAAGGAACATCTCTTCCTTGACCTGAAGGATGGTGATGATCGCGAGCCGTTCGATCGGTTGCTGGCAAAGGCCGATATCCTCATCACGAATCAGCTGGCCGCCGATGAAGAAAAGCTCGGTCTTTCCCGGGAAAGATTGAAGGCGATCAATCCCGCATTGATCCACGGCCATATCAAGGGCTTCGCTGATCAGCCGCACAGGCCTGCCTTTGATGTGGTTTTGCAGGCCGAGACCGGCTACATCAGCATGACCGGCACCGATCGCGATCATCTGGCCAAACTGCCGATCGCACTCATCGATGTGCTTGCCGCGCATCAATTGAAGGAAGGTCTTCTGCTTGCCTTGTTGCAACGCGAACGATCGGGAAGAGGCGCATATGTGGAAGTGTCGTTGGAAGAAGCTGCTCTTTCCGGCTTGATCAACCAGGCCAGCAATTACCTGATGGCAGGCCATGTGGCACGGCCGATCGGAACGCTACACCCGAACATTGCTCCGTACGGGGAGATCTTCCAATGCGCCGATGGTGGTTGGATCATCTTTGCGATCGGGAGCGATCGGCAGTTCGAAGCATTGTGCAATACGATCGGTGCCGGAAGTGCGCTCACCGATCCACGGTTCCGATCGAACACCGATCGTGTGAGGAACCGTACTGAGCTATCTCGGATCTTGGCCGATCGCATACGGAATTTCGTTCGGAAGGAACTTCTTTCCAAACTTGAGATCGCCGGTGCTCCTGCCGGTGCGGTACGATCCCTGGATGAGGTGATGAACTCGCCTGCGGCCCAGGCCATGATCAGTGGATCTGCGATCGATGGCGTTATTACACGGCGGATCCGTGGGAATGCGTTCAAGATCGAGTGATCCTTTTCTTGATAATTTGGCTGAATGTTCCGCAAAGGGCTTGCTGCGATCGCGATCATTTGAATGATCGAAGTACAAGCCACCAGGACCTATTACGATGGCACCACGATCAATTTGATGAACGTGGGGTTAGGTGGAGGTTTGCGGTATGATCTCGGTCGTGTTTCGATCTGCGGATCGATCATTGCGCACTTCATGGATCTTTCTCCAGGATCGAAAGGCCGTGCGGAGAAACCAAAGTTCTTCCGGTTCCAGCTAGGATATACGATCTGGCGATAATGACCGGCATTGCGCTAGCGCGCAAGGGATAGAAGTGGAAACCCCGCAGCGCAGCGAGGAGTTGGAAAGGATAGCCCGGTGCCGGCAGCTTTGGGCCGGCATGCGCCCTGTGTCCGACCTCCTGATCATCTCAACTACCTCTACTCTCCAACTACCCCAACTTCGATCCAGTTACTAACGATCGTTGAAAACCCGCGCCGGTTGCGGAATTCCGGCTAAATTCGCGGTCATTCAAGGGTCTGCGTCCTGCGCACCCTGCCCACCGATCTGATGAGCGAGACAAGTTACAGCGAAGAGCATATCCGGTCGCTCGACTGGAAGGAACACATCCGCCTGCGCCCGGGCATGTACATCGGCAAACTTGGCGATGGAAGCAGTTATGACGATGGCATCTACATCCTGATCAAAGAGGTGCTGGACAACTGCATCGACGAGTACGTGATGGGCCATGGGAAAAAGATCGAGGTGCGTATCGATGGCAGCCGCGTGGAAGTGCGGGATTTCGGCCGCGGAGTGCCGCTGGGAAAAGTGGTGGATGTGGTGAGCAAGATCAACACTGGTGCCAAGTACGACAGCAAGGCCTTCAAGAAGAGCGTGGGTTTGAACGGCGTGGGTACCAAGGCGGTGAACGCGCTGAGCACCTACTTCAAGATCGAGAGCTACCGCGATGGGCAAAGCAAGACCGCCGAGTTCGATCGCGGTGTGTTGCGCAAGGATGAGAAATTGAAACCCAGCACTGAGCCCAACGGCACGCGGGTCCTGTTCGAACCTGATACGGAGATGTTCCGCAACTTCCACTTCCGCGATCAGCACATCGAGCGGATGCTGTGGAACTATTGCTACCTGAACACGGGCCTGTCGATCTACTACAACGGCCAGAAGTTCCAGAGCAAGAACGGCCTGCTGGATCTTTTGCAGGTGAAGATGGATGGCGATCCGCTCTACCCGATCATACACCTGAAAGGCGATGACATCGAGGTGGCTTTGACTCACGCCAACCACTACGGAGAGGAGTATTACAGTTTCGTGAACGGCCAGCATACCACGCAGGGAGGAACCCATCAGGGTGCTTTCCGTGAGGCAGTGGCCAAAACGATCAAGGATTTTTTCAAGAAGGATTGGGAAGCCGGTGATGTGCGTACCGGCATCGTCGCGGCAGTGAGCGTGAAGGTGATCGAGCCGGTGTTCGAGAGCCAGACCAAGACCAAGCTCGGATCGCTGGAGATCGAACCCGGCGGGCAGAGCATGCGTTCGTTCGTGGGCGACTTCATCAGCCGTGAGCTGGACAACTACCTGCACAAGCATCCGGAAGTTGCCGAGGTGCTGCAGGCACGCATCCTTCAGAACGAGCGCGAACGCAAGGAGCTCAGCGGCATCCGCAAACTGGCGCGCGAACGGGCGAAAAAGGCCAGTCTGCACAACCGCAAATTGCGCGACTGCCGCTTGCACCTGAACGATACGAAGAAGGACGATCGCAAGCTGGCCACCACGCTCTTCATCACCGAAGGAGACAGCGCAAGCGGAAGCATCACCAAGAGCCGCGATGTGAACACGCAGGCGGTCTTCAGCCTGAAGGGAAAGCCGCTCAACTGCTTCGGCCTCACCAAGAAGGTGGTGTACGAGAATGAGGAGTTCAACCTGATAC
>JAEZAU010000008.1 GCA_023430325.1 Bacteroidota bacterium
CGCTCGCCTTGGGAAACTGATGAAAGCGGTCGCCGCGGCCGTCAATGCCTTCGATCAGCAGATGATCGCCGAGTTGGAGGAAAAAGGAAGCCTGATGCTGGATGTGGAAGACCAGCAGGTGGAACTGAAGCGGGACGATGTGGAGATCACCGCGGAAAATGTTCCGGGTCTGAGTGTAGCCAGCGAGGGTAGGATCACCGTGGCCTTGGATATCGAGTTGAATGATGCACTGATCCAGGAGGGCATTGCACGCGAATTGGTCAGTCGTGTCCAGACCCTTCGAAAGGAGAATGGATTGGAGGTTACCGACCGGATAGATCTTAGGATACTACGCAACGGTAATACACTGTTCGAGAGTGCCATACGCAGCCATGCTGGCCATATCCGATCGGAAACTCTGGCTGTGACCCCAGTGGATGAAATGCTTGTGGAGGTACTTCCTGAAGCAGCCCATGTACACGAAGTAGAGCTCGATGCTCAGCACCATTTCAGGCTAAGTCTTTCGCGCACGGCCAATTGAGACGAAGCCGCGTAAGGCTTAACCGTCTATATTTGCGATCATTTTTACCAAACGGACCGCTATGGCAAAGAAGAACGCTGCAAAGAAGGCCGCCAAGTCCGCGACGCGAAAAACCGCCGCGAACAAGGGCAAAAAAGCCTCCAAACCTGCTGCTAAGAAAGCCGCCAGCAAGTCCGTGAAGAAAGCTGCACCCAAGAAAGCCGTGAAGAAAGCGGCTCCCAAGAAGGCTGCGAAGCCAGCCTCCAAGGGATCATCGTTGAAAAAAGGTGTAACAAAGAAGGCCACGCCTAAGAAGATCGCAAAAAAGGCGGCTCCAAAAGCGGCCAAAAAGGCTTCACCGAAAAAAGCGGCCAGGAAAGTAATCGCCAAAAAACCTGCATCAAAGAAGGCGGTCACCAAGCCCGTTAAAAAGTCTGCGCCAGTGAAGGCCAAGGCGACCTCCAAGAAGGTTGCACCGAAAAAAGCAACTGCTGCGAGACCTGCTGCACCCAAGGGTGGCCAGGTGAAAAAAGCAGGTGCACCGGGAAAGAAAGCCCCAATGCCTGCACCTGCGCCCAAGTCCACAAAAAAGGAAACCGCCACTACAAAGCAGGCACCTTCAAAAGCGGCAGGCGATCTGCGCAAGTCAGAGACGAAACCACCTGCAAGGACCGTTGAACCAAAGACCCGAACCACATCGACCGTGAAGAAGGACGTGAAGAAGAAAGAGGATGCGGAGGAGACCAGTCCGCGTAGCAATGGCAAGCCGTTAGTGACGCAAGTGGCAACCCCGAACAGGCCAGTGGCCGCACCTGTAGTGAAAAAGCAGGTATCCACTCTTGAGAGTGCGGACAAACTGCGGTACAGCGATGAAGAGCTCGAGGAGTTCCGCGACATCATCAACAAGAAACTCGATGAGGCCCGGCGTGACTATGACCTTCTGAAGCAGACGCTGGCCAACACGGATAACAATGGCACCGATGACACCAGCCCTTCGTTCAAGATGATCGAAGATGGCAGTGAAACATTGAGCCGCGAAGAGACCGCCCAACTCGCAGGCCGCCAGGAGAAGTTCATCAAGCATCTTGAGGACGCTCTGTTGCGTATCCGCAATAAGACCTACGGCATCTGCCGGGTAACAGGACGATTGATCAGTAAGGAACGCCTGCGCTTGGTACCTCACGCAACGTTGAGCATCGAAGCGAAGCAGCAGATGAACGGCTGAGAAGCCGAGGCACGCGCATCTGGTGAAGCGGATACTTCCCGTGATCCTGTTGGTCCTCGTGGCCGACCAAGTCCTTAAGATCTGGGTGAAGCTTACCTTCTTCTATGATAGCTCCATTCCACTTTTCGGGGATTGGGGCTATCTGCATTTCATTGAGAACCGCGGCATGGCCTTCGGGATGGAATTCGGCGGTGAATGGGGTAAACTCGCTCTTACCTTGTTCCGTATCGTGGCGGTTACCGGCATTGGCTACAGCCTGCATGTAATGATGAAGCGCGGCGCTTCATGGATACAGTCGGTAAGTGTGGCTCTCATCTTCAGTGGAGCTTTAGGGAACATCGTGGACAGCACGTTCTATGGGCTCATCTTCAGTGAGAGCACCCCATTTGAGAAGGCAGCGCTCTTTCCTCCGGATGGTGGTTATGCTCCCATCTTCCACGGAGCGGTGGTGGATATGTTCTACTTCCCGATCTGGGAAGGCCGTCTTCCTGCATCGATACCGTTCTGGGGAGGTGAATACTTCGTCTTCTTCAGGCCTGTGTTCAACATTGCCGATGCCGCGATCACCGTTGGAGTGGTGCTTTTCATATTGACACAGGGGAGGAAGGGTCACAAAGGCCACAGGGCACAGGAGATCGCTGCGGATGAAGAGCCGCATCGATCCTCCAGTGTTCCCGGTATGATCAACGATCCAGATCGAACCTGAGGCCGATCGATCGCTGGATACCGGGAACCGTCCTGTCCGAGCCAAGTTGACCACCGATTAAGAGTGCCGGCCTCACTTCACCATGGATCATTACTGCACTCCAGAAAGCATGGGCCTTGCTCAACCTGTAGCTGACCCCGAGCAAGGCCTGCACTCCGAAAAGAAATTCATTCTCGACATCAAAGGACTCTTCGGCAATGCGTCTGCCATATTCGACCGTGTCAGGGTATGAACTTTCGTAGGGAAGACCTGCCAAAGTCCTGGACTCGGTAAGGGTAACATAGCCTTTTTCACCGAGCAACGCACCAGCCGTGATACCAGCGCCGAATTGAAAGTTCCAATTACCGGGTGTTGGTCTCTCGATGAGATATAGAAGATCAATACCAATACGGGAATACCCTGCGCTCGCACTATAGGTGAGCGTATGCGCGGTATCGATCACGAACTGATCACCTGTCACCGATGAAGTGAGCGTATCGTACGCTGCTCTTTCCGATACCGATCGGCTCCTTGCGATATGGCTCCTGCCAAAATAGGTAGCACCTGAACGGAGCTTGTGCAGCAGGCTGCCTTTCCTGGTGGATGGAGCACCAAGGTGAATACTCGCACCCACATGGAACAGACGTTCACGATCTGGAAAAAAATAGGGACCGTACGATCCCCGATGAATGTCTTCATCATTGAAGGCCGATGGATCAACGTTCAAGATCTTGCTTTCGGGAAAGATGGATCTCCATTCATCGAACGGCATTCCGATGTTCTGTTCGGCAAGATGGCCGGTGAGCAGGTATGCATCACTGAGCCGGGAGGATGCGGTATCCTGCGCGATCGCATGAAAAGCGATAACGATCCCGATCAGGGCGAAAGGAATCCTCATCGATCGGGGAACGACGGAACTCATCGATCATTGCCGGATCATGCTTCCACTTTCGCCAGCAATCCTTTCTTCAAAAGCAGTTCGCTGATCTGCACAGCGTTGGTGGCCGCGCCCTTCCGGAGGTTGTCCGCGACGATCCACATGTTCAATGTGCGCGGCTGGCTCTCATCGATCCGTAATCTGCCTACGAAGACCTCATCTTTTCCCTCTGCAAGCAAGGGCATGGGATAAATGTCATTCCCGTGATCGTCCATCAGGACCACGCCGGGCGCATTACGCAGGATATCGCGGACCGCCGCCAGATCGAACTCCTTGCTGAATTGCACGTTGACGCTCTCGCTATGTCCTCCCGAAACAGGAACGCGCACAGCGGTACAGGTCACGCGGATGGATGGATCGAGGATCCGCTGGGTCTCTTTCACCACCTTCATTTCCTCCTTTGTGTATCCATTCTCGAGGAACACATCGCACCGCGGGATCACATTGCGATCGATGCGGAACGGATAGATCATCGGACCTTCTTCTCCACGCCGCTCATTCTCCATTTGCTGCACCGCTTTCTGTCCTGTTCCGGTAACGCTCTGGTATGTGCTCACCACCACGCGCTCCACATTGAAGGCCTTATGCAACGGTGCAAGGGCCAGCACCAGCTGAATGGTTGAACAATTCGGGTTGGCGATGATGCGATCGGTCTCCTTCAGCAAATGACCATTGACCTCGGGGACCACCAGCTCCTTATCGGGATCCATCCGCCATGCGCTGCTGTTATCGATGACCGTACAACCTGTTGAGGCGAACCTCGGCGCCCACTCCAGGGAGACCGATCCACCGGCAGAGAACAACGCCAGATCAGGATGCGCATCCACCGCTTCCTGAAGGGTGATGACCTGATGCACTTTCCCCCGGAAGATCACCCGGGAGCCGGCCGATCGCTCACTGGCCACAGGAAGGAATTCGGTGACCGGGAATTCCCGCTCCTCCAACACCTTCATCATCACTCCACCAACCAGACCGGTTGCTCCTACCACAGCGACTTTCATGCAGCTTGAACGTATTGTTGGTGGCCGAAAGTACTACCTTACACACCGAAGATCCACAACTTGTTCCAGCCTTTTTTGGAATGATCACCCGGCTTTTTTCCATCGTACCGGCCCTCCTTCTGCCGTGCTTCCTTTTCGCGCAATTCGCCGACGACTTCAGCGATGGCGATCTCACCAGCGATCCGGTATGGAGCGGTAATGACGCCTTGTTCACAGTGGTGAATGATGGTGGGGATCCCAAATTGCGAAGCAACAGCCCGGGTGCTGGTACTTATTACCTGAGTACACCGAGCACGCTGGCGCAGAATGCGCAATGGGAATTCTTCGTTGATCTGCGATTCAGCACTTCGGGGTCGAACTACGTGGATGTTTATCTGATCGCACCGCAAGCGGATCTTGGAGTGAGACCAGATGGTTATTTCGTACGCATTGGTGATACGGAAGATCATGTGGTGCTATACCGCCGTCAGTCGAATACCAATACTGCGCTGATCAGCAGTAACGCCGGCATCGTGAACAGCAGTTCGGCCAATCCGTTCCGCATAAAGGTCACTCGCGATCCTTCTGACAATTGGACGTTGTATTTTGATGACGGTGCTACGGGAACCTATACAGCTGCCGGGAGCGCGACAGATGCTACATTCACCAACAGCACACATTTCGGGATCGTCATTGTCCAAAGCACCGCAGCCGGGCCGGTGAACAATCACTTCTTCGATGACTTTTCCGCAGGTCCCATTCCTGTCGACACTCAACCACCTGGTATCACTGGGATCACCGTGATCGATGGGAACACAGTGGATGTTCTTTTTGATGAACCGCTCGATCCTTCCACAGCTACTGATGTTTCAAATTATGTAGGGGATAATTCGTTGGGTCAACCAGCGACCGCGACACTGGTCGGCCCTTCAACCGTAAGGCTGACCTTCACAGATCCGTTCTCGAACGGGATCGCGTACGCCATTACCGTGAACAATGTGCAGGACCTTGCCGGAAATGCCATCGTTAACGGGACCGGATCTTTCCTTTTCTTCACTCCTGACACGCCGCAGTTCCGCGATGTGGTGATCAATGAACTGATGGCCGATCCCGATCCACCAGTAGGTCTTCCGAATGCCGAATACATTGAGCTTTTCAATGCGACAACTGACAAATTTTTCGACCTGACCGGCTGGAAGATATCTTCAACAAGTACACCGATCACGCTTCCTGCTCATGTACTTGCTCCCGGCGAGCATGTGCTGCTTGTTCCCTCTGGAAATGCGCCTTTGTTCGGCGGTGTCGAGAACATTCTCGTGACCAATATTCCTGCGCTCACGAATTCGGGCACCACCATCACTTTGAGCGCTCCCGATGATTCCATCATCGATCAAGTGACCTACGCGATGGCCTGGTACGGTGATCCCGGCAAGGACGATGGTGGCTGGTCATTGGAGCAAATAAACCCGTTCACTCCTTGTTCAGGGATACAGAACTGGAGCGCTTCCAACGATGAGGACGGAGGCACGCCTGGCGAACAGAATTCCGTTCTCGACCCCTCCCCGGATACGGATCCACCAGCACTTTCCAACGCTTACATCAGCAGCACGCAACAGATCGAATTGTTGTTCAGCGAGCCGATGAACAACACAAGTCTTGAAGCTGGTTCGTTCAGCATCACCCCCGATCTCGGCATTGTCCAGATCACTGTTCTCGATGATCAACGCGTACGTATCGATCTGGCATCATCACCTGTCCAGGGAACCTTCTACACGATCACAGTGAACGACGTAAGTGATTGTGTCGGCAATACGATCGGGGCCAATAATTCCTTCACCTTCGCGATACCCGAGCAGATCGCAACGGGTGACATCGTGATCAACGAGGTGATGTACGATCCACCCACCGGTAGCAGCGAATGGATCGAGATCTACAATCGATCGAACAAGGTCCTTGACCTGCAGAACATGATCGCCGGACACGAACCTGAGGATCTCAGCGACCACGAAACGATCTCACCGGCACCCTGGATCCTGATGCCCGGCAACTATGCCGTGTTGACATCGAACATCTCCAACGTGACCAACGCATATCCGCAAAGCAGGACCGAACGATTCCTGCAGATGACATTGCCAAGTCTGAGCAATGACGGTACCACCATCTCCATTCTCGACAGCGCATTGAACATCATCGATCGCTTCGATTATGATCCCGATATGCACTTTGAACTCATCTCCTCACCCAAAGGGTACAGCCTCGAACGTATCGATCCGGAACGGCCTACCAATGACGCTACGAACTGGCAGACGGCTGCAGATGTAGCGGGAAGAGCTACGCCCGGTTACCAGAATTCGCAGTACGCGCCCACAGCTATCGCCACTGGCGAGCTCTCCATAGATCCAGTTGTCTTTTCGCCGGACAACGATGGTTTCCAGGATGTGCTCACGATCACCTATCAATTCGATCAGGCGGGCTTTGTGGGCACCATCATGATCTTCGATGTTGCAGGAAGGGAAGTGCGACGTTTGATGGACAGTCAATTGCTTGGCACATCGGGCGCGATCTCGTGGGACGGTATACTGGAAAATGGCAGCAAAGGCCGGATCGGTCCGTACATCATAATGATGGAAGCATTCGACCTGGATGGAAATGTGGAGCGGTTCAAACAGACCGTGACCCTTGCGCATTTCCTCGACTGAAGTACTTCGATCGCAATTGCTGGAATGACCAGAAGGCGATCAACAGGAGCAATGGCATTGCAGCATCCTTGAACCGCGCATCCGGCGCTGAGATGGAGCCGCTGATGATGATCATCAGTGCCACCATGATCATCGACCAATGACCTCGATCGGCTTTCTTGATCACCGCCATGAACGAAAGGATCCCGATAGCGAGCAAGGCACTCGTAAGAATTGAAAGGAGAACGATCGATCGTTCAATGATGGCATCTTCGAAATGCCGCCCGATGTGGCCGCGTCCGGGTGCGAGTAGGATCTTCATGGTCTTCGACAGCATCACTTTCATCCATGCCACCGGATGGTCGAGAAAGACCGATCGCACATCATTCTCCAGCGTGTCGAAATAACGTCGCATTTCGATCTTATCGGCCCAGTTGGTGCTCGCCGCCAGATCATGAAGCCTTTGACGATATGTTGCAGCTGTGGGATCATCCGCTTCGATCAACACATCAGGAACATGAAAATGCGCAGCCACAACAGTACCGCTATCCGAGAGGTGGAATTTTCCGCTTACTTCTAGGTTGCGCCACATCCATGGCAGGAGAAGGATCAACAGCATGCCTGGAAAGATCACCGAACGCCACCGGAACCTGCGATCCGCCAGCAGCAACACAGCTATCACAATTCCGATCAATAGACCGTTCGGTCGTAGATAAGCGGCCAGGGCGATCGCAAAAGCCGCAAGTATGCATGAAGTAATGCTGTTCCGTTCGATCAAGAGGCAGATCGCAGTCAATAGCAGGACAGAGAAAAGACTTTCCGTCAAAATACTGCCGGCCAGAATGATATCGATCGGTGCAATTGCGATCACGAGCAATGGCAGCAACAACGATCTTCCTTCAAGGCCGATCCGCTTTCCGAGCGAATACATCAATGGCACCTTCAATGAGGAGACCAGTACCTGTACCAACAGCACGATCCGCAGATCACCGAGCAGATGGATCAGGAACGGATAACCCGGCATGCGGGTGGTCTCCGGGATATCCAGCGGATGGAACATCGAGAACACGCCATGTTTCGATCCATCGGCAAGGGCCAGATACAAGGAAGGATCGTGCTGCAACTGCCAGCCTTGCAACTGATGATGGAAATAAAAGGCCAGGCGAAAGAGCAGGGCCACGGTCGTGATCGCCCAGATCTCCGGTGGAAGAGTGCTTAATAAGGACTTCGGCCGCTTCACACGACCAAGTAACGCGATCGTTCCGATCGGCTACCGTTCATCGCGGATCGCCGCGATCCCCGGCAATGTTTTCCCTTCCAGATATTCCAACATCGCACCACCGCCGGTGCTCACGTAGCTGATGCGATCGGCAACGCCGAACTGGTTCACTGCAGCAACGGAATCTCCGCCACCCACAAGGCTATATGCTCCATTGTCCGTGGCCTGCGCCACCGCTTCTGCCATTGCTTTGGTTCCACGTTGGAACGGCTTCATCTCGAACACGCCCATGGGCCCGTTCCACAAGATCGTTCGGCTACGCAGGACCACCTCCTTGAAAACTTCGATGGTGCGCGGTCCAATATCCAATCCCATCCAACCATCAGGGACCTGGTCGGCGGCACATTCATCGGTATTCGCGGTCTCTGCGAACGCGTCCGCCACAACGGTATCGATCGGCAGATGCAGTTTTACGCCCTTCTCCTCCGCCTTCTTCATGATGTTGCGCGCAGTATCCAGATGATCATCCTCCACGAGCGAAGAACCCACCTGGCCACCACCGGCTTTTGCGAAGGTGAACGCCATTCCACCACCGATGATCACTTCATCACACTTGCCCAGAAGGTTCTCCAGAACTTCGATCTTGCTGCTCACCTTGGCACCACCCACGATCGCGAGCAACGGCTTTTCCGGCTCATCGAGCACCTTTCCCAGACTCTCCAATTCTCCCTGGATCAGATATCCGAAAAGCTTGTCCTTCGGGAAGAACTCAGCTACGATCGTGGTGCTGGCATGAGCACGATGCGCTGTACCGAAAGCATCGTTCACAAATACATCACCCAACTGTGAAAGCTTTTCGCTGAACGAGCGATCGCCCGCCTCTTCCTCCGGATGAAAACGAAGATTCTCGATCAACAGGACCTCACCCGGCTTCAATGCGCCGGCCTTTTTTCTGGCATCATCGCCCACACAATCGGCGGCGAACTGCACCGGCACTCCGAGCAATTCTTCAAGGTGAGCGGCAAGAGGCCTCAAGCTCATCGAAGCATTCGCCTTGCCTTTGGGCCTGCCGAGATGGCTCATAAGGATAACGCTACCACCATCTTTCAGGATCTTCTTCACCGTAGGCACGATCGCGCGCGTACGATTGTCATCCGTCACATTCTGGTCAGCATCGAGCGGAACATTCAGGTCTACGCGTACCAACGCCTTTCTTCCCTTGAAATCGAAGCGATCCATCGTAAGCATCAACAATGGCCCGGGCGATGGTACGCCGAGGCGAACGGGGTGCGAAAATAAGGTTCGCGCATGTGGCGGCCCGGATCACCGGCCATGCTTGACTATCTTCGCGGCGGATGCGATTTTACAAGGTCATCGGCCACGCGGAACTGAAGGCGAAGTTGATCGGCAACATCCGTGAGCAGCGGATAGCTCATGCCCAGTTGTTCCTCGGCCCACGCGGGAGCGGCAACCTGCCACTTGCCTTGGCCTACGCGCAATATCTGCTCTGCGAGAACAAGGATCTTGCTGACAGTTGTGGTTCGTGCTCCTCCTGCCAGCAGATGGAAAAGCTGGAGCATCCTGATCTGCACCTGGCATTCCCGATCTATCTCACCGACAAGATCAAGACCTGCGATCATTTCATCAAGGAATGGCGCTCTGCCGTATTGGAACAGCCTTATCTGGACATCGAGATGTGGCGGGCGGATCTCGAAAGCGAGAACAAGCAGCTACGCATGGGCGTGGACATAGCGCAGGACATCCAACGGAAATTAAGCTTGCGATCATTCCGTGGCGGGCACAAGGTGATGTTGATCTGGCAACCTGAATTGATGGATGCGGCTGCGTCCAACAAATTGTTGAAAGTGCTCGAAGAGCCCGAACCGAAGACCGTGTTCCTGCTGGTGTGCAACGATGCGGAGCAACTTCTCACCACCATCGTGAGCCGGGCGCAATTGACCAAAGTACCGGCATTGCGACCGATGGAGGTGAGGGATGCCATTCTGGCGAAATATCCCGAGCTCCAGAAAGAAGAGGCGGAGATGATCGGCCTTCGTAGCGAAGGGGACATGCTTGAAGCGATCGATATGGCCGAAAAGGGCGAAGAGGAACTGTTCATCTTTTTCCGGGACTGGCTCCGCGCCTGCTACAGCCGCAGCATTGCTGATACAAGCGAATTCGCCGATGGCTTTCAGAAACTCGGGCGTGAGCGGCAGAAGTCGCTTATCCGCTATGCGTTGCAGATGATCCGCCAGTGCGTCCTTCAATGGCAGAACGTACCAGAACTTGTGCGATCCATGGGGCAGGAAAGCGAATTCGTATCAAAGTTCAGTACGTTGCTCACCGATAACAATGCAGATCGCATACGCCAGGAACTGGAGCAGGCCCACATGCATATTGAACGCAATGCGAACCCGAAGATCCTCTTCATGGACATGAGCTATCGGTTGATGGGACTGCTGAGACAACGCGCGGCTTGATGGATACGATGATCAACACCACGGTACGCATCATCAATAAAGGCAGGCAGCCCCTTCCGGCCTACGCCACCGATCACAGCGCAGGCATGGACCTCCGCGCCAACCTCGATGAAGCGGTGTTGCTGCAACCTGGGCAGCGCGCATTGATCCCGACAGGCCTCTACATCGAACTTCCTGATGGCACCGAAGCGCAGATCAGGCCGCGTAGCGGTCTGGCGTTCAAGCATGGAATAACGGTGCTTAATTCTCCGGGAACGATAGATGCGGATTACCGCGGTGAAGTAGGCGTCCTTCTGATCAACCACGGCCATGAGCCTTTCGAGGTGAAGGATGGCGAACGGATCGCCCAAATGGTGGTGTCCCGATATTTGCGGATCGAACTGGAAGAAGTTCCGGACCTTCGCGCCACTTCGCGGGGTGAAGGCGGCTTCGGCCACACCGGAACACGTTGAGCGAGATCAGATAATATGAAGATCATTATTCCCATGGCCGGTATGGGCAAGCGCATGCGGCCGCATACCCACACCACGCCGAAACCGCTGCTGCCGATCGCCGGAAAACCGATAGTACAACGCCTGGTCGAGGATCTGGCCTCCGTGGCCGGTGAGGCGGTGGAAGAAGTAGCCTTCATCATAGGGCCTTCATTCGGGGAAAAAGTGGAGGAACAACTGCTGTCGATTGCATCCAATGTCGGCGCCAACGGATCCATCCATTACCAGGAGGAGGCTCTCGGTACGGCCCATGCGATCCTCTGCGCCCGCTCCGCCTTGAAGGGCCGTGTCATAGTTGCCTTTTCCGATACACTCTTCCGTGCAAAGATGAAGCTGGACAAGGATTGTGACGGCGTCATCTGGGTGAATAAGGTCGATGACCCAAGACCGTTCGGCGTGGTGAAGCTCGATGACGAAGGTTCGATCACCGAATTCGTGGAGAAGCCCCAGGAGTTCGTAAGCGATCTGGCGATCATCGGCATCTACTACTTCGCCGATGGGGAACGCATCCGTGATGAGATGCAATACCTCATTGACAACGATATCAAGGACAACGGCGAATTCCAGCTTACCAACGCGCTGGAGAACATGAAGCAGAAGGGCGCCCGTTTCAAGGCCGGCGCGGTGGATGTATGGATGGATTGCGGCAACAAGAACGCCATGGTGGACACCAATACCAAGGTGCTCGGCTTCCTGAAGGATGATGGTTCGTTGATCAACAACGGTGTGAAGTCCACCAACAGCGTCATCATTCCGCCCTGCTTCATCGGTGAGAACGTGGTCCTGCTTGATTCTGTGATCGGGCCATACGTCTCGATCGAAAAGGGCACCACGATCAGCGCCAGTGTGGTACGAAATTCGATCATACGTCCCGGCGTTACTATCTCAGAAGCCGTTGTGGACAACAGTATGATCGGTGAGCGGGCCTTGGTGAAAGGCCGGCCGATGGACCTGAGCATCAGCGACGATAGTACCTTAGGATGAAAATGTCCGCCCTCCGCCTCTTTTTGCCGGGCCTCGCCATGGCCCTGCTCTTTTCCGCCTGCGGTGGGGCGAAGCCTGTTACTGAAGGCCCGGCCGTGGTGCCGATGGAAGATGGATCACCTCCCCCGGTTGATGCCGGCAGGGACAAGCGGGCCGAAGTGATGCGGCTGTTCATGGACGCCACCCAGGCTCGTCTCTCAGGCCAGCTTCCCAAAGCGATCACACTGTTCAACCAATGCCTGAAGCTCGATCCACAGAATGCTGCGGCCTTGTTCGAGCTCGCCAAGATCCACCACCAGTCACAGAATTTCCCCGAGGCGCTGGATCACGCGAAACGAGCGGTGGTCGCCGACAAGGAGAACATCTGGTACCGCTTCCTTCTGGCCGATCTGTACCAGCAAGGGGGCAGGCCCGATGATGCGATCGGCGTCTACCGCGACATCCTGCAGAAGTGGCCTGAACGATATGAGGTCTATTTCGACCTGGCGAACACGCTCGCATACAGCGGCAAGGTGGATGAAGCGATGAAGGTATACCAGGATGTGGAACAGCGGTTCGGGTTGAGCGAAGAAGTATTGATGCAGCAGTTCTCCATGCTCGCGAGCAATGGCAAGCTGGAAGAAGCGGAAGCATTGGTGAAACGCGCCCTGAAGGTTTCCCCCGGTTCACCGCAGTACAATGCTCTTCTGGCCGAACTGTACGATCAGCGGGGCGAGCATCAAAAGGCATTGGAGCTGTACCAGCAGGTGCTTGCCCAGGATCCTTCCAACAGCATGGTACGCATAGCTCTGGCAGAGCACTATTACGCCACCGGCCAGGTTGACGAAGCCTATCACGAACTGGGCGAGGCCTTCTTGGATCCGGAGCTTGATATCGATGCGAAGATGCAGGTGCTCATCGGCTTCTTTGAAATGACAGAACGCGAAGGAAAAGAGGAAGGCGATCGCGAGAAGCTCGTGGAGCGCTCCTACGAACTCATCGAAGCGTTGGAGATGGCGCATCCAGAGAGCGGAAAGCCGCACACGATCCATGGCGATTTCCTGCTTCGTGACCAGAAGTTCGAAGAAGCTCGTGAGCAGTTCCGCAAAGCATTGCAGTTCGAAAAGGACCGGTTCCCGATACACATGCAGCTGCTTCAACTGGATCTGCAATTGGCAGACTATGCTGCGCTGGAGAAAGATGCCGAAGCGGCGATCGAACTTTTCCCCACCCAGCCCGAGATCTATCTCTATCAGGGACTTGCCCGATCGCAGTTGAAGAAGCATGATGAAGCTGTGGAGACATTGATGATGGGCCGGGATCTTGTGATCGATAATCCCCAATTGCTGGCGCAGTTCTGGAGCAGCCTCGGTGACGCCTATAACGAAGCGAATGAGCACGAGAAGTCAATGAACGCCTATGACAAGGCGCTGGCGATCGGACCGAACGACCCCAATACCTTGAACAACTACGCGTACCATCTTAGCGAGCGTGGTGAACAACTGCAGAAAGCCGAGGAAATGAGCCGCAAGTCCAATGAGCTCGCTCCTGGCCAACCCTCATACCTTGATACATATGCCTGGGTGCTTTTCAGGATGAGGAAGTTCGAAGATGCCCGAGTTTGGATCGAAAAAGCCATGCAGGCCGGTGGTGATGATCAAGGTGTGATCGTGGAGCATTACGGTGACATTCTTTATGCATTGGGCGATGCTGCGGGCGCCATGGAGCAGTGGCGGAAGGCAAAAGACCTCGGCGACGCAAGTCCGCAACTGGACCGCAAGATCAACGAAGGCCGGTTCCTGGAATGAGTAGTGCGGCCAGGGCATCGTTGCTATTGGTGATCATCCTGTCCGCCTCCTGTAAGTCCGGAAGGCCGATCCCCTTGATCGGCCAGCGCGAGATCCCGGCCCGCTCACCTGAAAAATTGCTCGAGCGCTTAATGGTACATGAAAGATCATCGTTCCGCTATTATTCCGCCAAGGCCAGCGTGGATCTGAAGTTGCCCGACGATAATAAAAGTTTCAAGTCACAGATCCGCGCAGTGAGCGATAGTGCGGCATGGATCAGCATAGTGCCTGCGCTCGGGATAGAAGTGGCACGCGTACTGATCACCCAGGACAGCATGAAATTCCTGGACAAATTGCAGGATCGTTATTTCATTGGTGACAATGCCGCTGCGAAGCAAAAATTCGGGCTGCAGCCCAGCCTGGCGCTTCTCCAGGATGCTCTGATGGGCAGGGCGATCGGGCTCGATCCGAACGAAAAATACCGATCCGATCGGGAGGATGGCGCATACGTGCTCACAAGTAAGGAGAAGCGCCGTTTCGTGCGGGCGGCAGAGGATCTGGACCCCGGCGATACATTGGCCACGGACCGGGACATGAAGGAGCGGAAACTGGAACGTACGCTACGCAGGGCCGAAGAACGAGAAGCGATCGTACATCGTTATTGGCTGGACCCTGATACCTATATGCCGTTGCGCGTCCAGATCACCGATCTCGCGCAGGACCGCATAGCCGATGTTCGTTATGAAGAGCGTGCCGGTCCTGAACTGCAACACCTGCCTACGAAACTCGTGATCACGCTCAGCGAGCCAGGCCGCACGGCCACCGGAACATTGGAGCTTTCAAGGATGACCCTGGAAGGCCCGCTCAATATATCGTTCAGTGTCCCGGAGAAGTTCGTTCCGATGCCTTGAATCCTTATATCTCTGTGGAAAGATCCACGATCCCGCACAATTTCCATATCGCTATGGGCGTGAAATTCGCATCGTGCATTTCACTCATCGATCGCTTGCGCTCTGGCTGCTGATCCTTTCGATCGGGATCGCAACTCCATCCTTCGGACAAACGCGGAAGGACCTGGAAAAGAAACGCGAAGCGCTCGATAAGCAGATACGTACCACAACCGCATTGATCGAGCAGGCACGCCGCGAACAGCGTGTTACCCAGGAACAACTTCAATTGTTGGAACAGCAGATCGCTGCGCGTGAGCAACTGATCCGTACCATGAACGGAGAACTGAAGCGCGTAGATCAACAGATCCTTGATGATCAAGAGATGGTGGAGTCGCTCATGGCCGACATGGAGCGGTTGAAGGAGGAATACGGCCACATGCTGCAATTCGCCTATCGGAATCGCAGCGCGTACGATCGCATGAGCTACATCTTTGCTGCGAGCTCCTTCCAGCAGGCCTATAAACGGTCACGCTACCTCAACCAGATCGGCGAGCAACGAAAAAGACAGGCCGCGCTCATCAACGAAACGCAGGCTACTATTGAAGCCCGGCTGGCCGGCTTGAAGGAGCAGCGCGAAGAGAAGAATCGCCTCATGGGCCAGCAACTGGCCGAAAAGCAAAAGCTCAATGCCGATCGCAACGGACAGCAGACCGCCCTCAAGTCCTTGAAAAAAGAGGAGACGAAACTGCGCGATACGCAAAAGAAGCAGGAGAAACAACGCAAGGACCTCGATCAGGCGATACGCAAGGCGATCGAGGCCGAACTAAGGCCCAAAGGCGGAACTGCGAAAGGCGGAAAACTGGATCTCACGCTGACGCCCGAGGCCAAGGAATTGAACGCCGATTTCGAGAAGAACCGCGGAAAGTTGCCTTGGCCGGTTGAAAAAGGAGTCATCACGAGCCGCTTTGGCAAGCAGCCGCATCCGGTGCTCAAAGGCATCACGATCGAGAACAATGGTATCGATATCACCACCGAAAAAGGTGCGAACGTGCGCGCATTGTTCCGCGGAGAGGTGAGCAGTGTCATCGTTATTCCTGGCGCTGGAAAGGCGGTCATCCTGAGCCATGGCGGCTACCGATCGGTCTACAGCAATCTAAGGGAGGTCACGGTGAACAAAGGCGACAAGGTGGATACCAAGCAGACCGTAGGGTCTGTGCTCACCGATGATGATGGCAGCAAGGCGCACATCGAGATCTGGAAGATCACCGCGGATGGACTTGTGAAGGTGGACCCTGCTTCCTGGCTGTACACCCAATGAGCGTCTGCGCCGGATACCGTAGCTTTGCACTGTAATCCTCTTGACAATGACCACCATCCCGAACTTCATCATCCTTGGCGTGATCGGTCCCTGGCAGATCGTGCTGATCGTGGTGGTACTTCTCCTTCTTTTCGGCGGAAAAAAGATCCCCGAGCTCATGCGCGGCCTCGGTCAGGGCATGAAGGAATTCAAGGACGCCAGCCGCGAGGACAAGGCCACGGAAGAGAAGAAGTAACGCGTGAAGAACGAAGGGAACGGCCTTCAGGCTGCGGAGAAGGTGCGCATGCTCTCGCGGGGTGGCTCCGTGGAAGAGCGAGCGCGTGAAGCCTTGCGAACGATCGAGGCCAACTCCGATCTTAATGCATTCCTGGAGGTCTTCGAAGACAGCGCTCTGCGGAAAGCGATCGAGGTGGACAAGCGGCTCAAGGCGGGTGATGCAGGCCCGCTTGCCGGCACGGTGATCAGCATCAAGGACAACATCTGTTACAAAGGTCACAAGGTCAGCGCGGCCTCGCGGATACTGGAGAATTTCACATCGCTGTACTCGGCCACCGTGGTGGAAAGGCTTCTGGCGGCGGATGCCGTCATCATCGGCCGCACCAATTGCGATGAATTCGCCATGGGCAGCTCCAATGAGAACAGCGCCTTTGGGAATGTGAAGAACCCGATCGACCCTACCAAGGTGCCCGGTGGATCGAGCGGCGGCGCGGCGGCTTCTGTTGCAGCAGGAATGGTGCATGCCGCCCTTGGCAGCGATACCGGCGGAAGCATCCGGCAACCCGCATCTTTCACAGGGACGATCGGATTCAAGCCGACGTATGGCCGGGTAAGCCGTTATGGACTCATCGCTTTCGCGAGCAGTTTCGACCAGATCGGTCCCTTCGCTCACACCATCGCGGAAACGGCATCGGTCTTTCAAGTGATGGCAGGTCATGATCCGAAGGACAGCACGAGCAGCAGAAAGCCCTTGG